>DASSYG010000251.1:0-5490 GCA_035703405.1 Acidimicrobiales bacterium
TGGGTGCCCGAGCGACGAGCCGCGAGCTGCGCGGTCACGACCTGGTGCAGCAACGGCACGTTCGGCTCACGGCCGAAGATGTCGTCGGAGACATCCACCGAACCGGACTTGGTGCCGGTGGCGTCGAGTACGTCGACCGAAGGCATCAGTGCTGATCTCCTTTGACCGCGTCACGCACGAACACGAGTCCGCCCTTGGGGCCGGGCACGGCGCCCTTCACCAGCAGGACGTTGCGTTCGACGTCGGCTCTGACAACTGACAGGTTCAGGGTCGTCGTGGTTGTTCCACCCATGCGACCGGCCATCTTCTTGCCCCGGAACACGCGGGCCGGTGTGGCACAGGCGCCAACGGAGCCCGGCATCCGGTGGACTCGGTGGGCACCGTGGCTGGCTCGCTGCCCGGCGAAGTTGTGGCGTTTCATCACACCCGCGAAGCCCTTGCCTCGCGACACCGCCGTCACATCGACAAGCGTGGTCTCGGCGAGGACGTCGATGGCGATCTCCTGGCCGACCTGGTACCCGGAGACATCATCGAGCCGCAGTTCGACGAGTTGCTCGCCGGGTTCGACACCGGCCGCCTCGTACTGGCCGGCGACCGGCTTGGTCAGTTTCGACGCCTTCTTGGTTCCGAAGGTGACCTTCAGCGCACCGTAACCGTCACGCTCGGGGGTCTTGACGTCGACGATGCGCATCGGGGGAACCTGCACGACGGTGACAGGCACGACGCGGTTGTCGTCGTCCCAGATCTGTGTCATGCCGACCTTCTCGCCGACGATTGCTTTCGTTGCCATGAGGGCACAAGTTCCTTGGATTCGCCCACCCGGTGGTGGGGCGTTCACGCGAGCGCTCCGCCGGGGCGGGCCCTGCGGAGCGCATGTTCAATTTTGCCGCACGGTTCCCGGCTGACAGCAGACGGGCCTGGACGGACTTCGATTGCTCTGTTGCTGACTGCACCCTGTCCGGGCACAGGGGGACCATCGTAACGACAGGGTTTGTGACGATCCAAGTCGTCGGAGGATCGACGACCAAGATGATCCGGTCGGCAAGCATAGGCGCCACGGTGTAGACCTCCGGATCACCCGGTCAGCCGCCAGGGCCGACCATTCGACAAGGAAGGTTCATGGCGAATCCGACGGCAATGGACGAGTACTTCGTCCACCAGATCCCGCAACTGCTCCCCCAGGTCGTGCTCCGTCACGAGTTCTGGCGGGAGAGCTACTTTTATGAGATCCACGATCCCAGCGGTGACGGCGATGCCATCTTCTTCACGATGGCGCACTATCCGGAGACCGCCCGGTTCGATTCCCTGCAGATGGGGCGCGTCGACGGGAAGCGCGTGTCGGGGTACCGGATGCGCGACGACGATGGCGACCCGCACACCCTCGAGGTGTCCGGGGCGCGAGTCGACGTGATCGAGCCGTTCGTCCAGGTGCGGATCGTCGCGGATCCGACCGACCACGAGGTCGGGTTCGATCTCGTGTGGCGAGCGCGTACCAAGCCCTATGGGCTCCGGCGGGGCACGATGCGCGCCGGCGACGACGTCGTGTGGGATCAGTGCCACATCTTCCAGTCCGGCAGCTACGAGGGCACCTACACCGCGGGCGGGCGCTCGTTCGAGGTCGACGGATGGATCGGCCAACGGGACCACTCCTGGGGTATCCGCGACCACGGACGGTGCCCGTTGTGGATCTGGTGGCAGATCCAACTCGAAGACGGGTTCCTCGGCGTCTGGCACTGGGAGCTCGCCAACGGAGCGACCGTGTACACCGACGGGTGCTGGGCGGGAGCCGACGGTTCGGACCCCGTCCCCGTCGTCGGTTTCACCTACGACGCCGACTGGATCGGCACCGACGGATCGCCTGGCGGTTACGGCGAGCACGGCAAGTCGACTGCAGGGTTCGCGGGGAGTTGTGTGTTCACCCTGGCCGACGGGCGACGGATCGACGTCGATGCCGAGGGGTCGTTCGTCCAGCCGTATGAACCGTTCCACCGCGGTGGGCTCAACGTGATGAAGGTCAGCACCGCCGACGGGCGCACCGGCACGGCGGTGTACGAGGTCACCGGCGCCCGGCACCACCACTTCTTTCCCGACACCGTCGTCGAGGGGGTCCTGCCGACGTGACCGCCGACCGAACCACGACGATCCCCGATTCGACTGATGCACTCACTGCCGACTGGCTCACCGCGGCGTTGCGCTCCTCGGGCGTCGTGCACGACGCCGCGGCCACCAAGGTGGGCACGGCGCCTCTCGGGACCGGGCAGATGTCCGACAGTGTCCGCGTGACGGTCGCTTATGACGGACCCACCGACGCTCCCTCGACGCTCGTCGCGAAGTTGCCGTCGTCGGACCCGGGCACCCGGGCTTCCGCTCTGTCGCTGCGGAACTACGAAAAGGAGGTCCGCTTCTATCAGTCGCTCGCTCCGGCGCTGGGCGTGCGCACTCCGGTCGTGTACTACGCCGCCCTCGCGGAGGTTCCCGACCGGTTCGTGTTGTTGCTCGAGGATCTCGCGCCGGCCGAGCAGGGCGATCAACTCGCTGGCTGCCGCGTCGACATCGCCGAGACGGCTATCGCCGAACTCGTCGGCCTGCACGCCCCGCGTTGGGCCGACCCGTCGCTGGAAGGCCTCGACTGGTTGGACGACACCACGCGGAGTGAAGGCGCGGGGCCGCTGCTGGCCATGCTCTGGTCGGCGTTCACCGATCGCTACGACGAACGGCTCACCCCTGAGATCGTCGAGGCCGGTAGCCAGCTCTTCGCCCACATCGACGGACTGATCACCCCACGTGGGCCTCGCACGCTCGTCCACGGCGACTTCCGCCTCGACAACCTGTTGATCGACCCGAGCGGTTCGCCGATCACCGTGGTCGACTGGCAGACCACGGCGCTGGGTTCGGCCCCCTACGACGTCGCCTACTTCATCGGCGCCGGGCTCGCCGCAGACGACCGGCGCACCCATGAGGAACGCTTGGCGCGCGATTACCACGACCGACTCGTCGACGCGGGGGTACGCGACTATGCCTGGGACGACTGCTGGGACGCGTACCGTCGGGGCGCGTTCACCGGTCTGTTGATGGCCGTTGGCGCGTCGATCATCGTGGAACGAACCGAGCGGGGTGACGACATGTTTCTCACGATGGCCGAACGGCACGCCCACCAGGTACTCGACCTCGACGCGGTCACCGCGCTGGCATAGACGGTCTTGGCCATTGGTCCGATCGACAGATCGGCGGCCTCACCTCGGTCGGGCGGGGTAGGTTCGGGCGTGATGACGCAGCTCTCGGCTTCCACACTGTTCTCCCAGCCGGCCACCTGGGCCGACATGGGACGCTGGCACGAAGCAGTCGGCGAGCTCCGACGCAACGACGGTTCGGTGTTGATCGAGCCCGAGGGATTCGCCCCCTTCCGGGTGCTGTTGCGTCACGCCGAGGTGTTCGAAGCGTCACGCGACAGCGCGACCTGGCTCAACACCGAACACGTGGTGCTCATGGCCGACGAAGACCAGGCGCAGATGGAGGCATCGGGCTTCCATCCTTCTTCGTTGGTTCAGCTCGACGGCGACAAGCACCACTCGCACCGGGCGATCGCCCGTGACTGGTTCAAGCCGGCCGCGGCGAAGGAGCGCCAGCCTCGCATCGCCGAACTTGCCGACGAGTTCGTCGATCGGATGCGCGACCTGGACGGCGCCTGTGACTTCGCCGCGGACATCGCCAAGCCATTCACCTTGCGGGTGATCATGGAGATCTACGGCGTGCCAGCATCCGACGAGCCGCTGATGATGGAACTCACTCAGGGGATCTTCGGCGCCGCCGACCCTGAGTACGTCGGTGAAGGCGACGATGTCGAAGCCAAGGTGCTCGAGTCGATGATGCGCTCGATCAACTACTTCAACGAGCTGACGGCCGATCGTCGGGCACACCCCCGTGACGACGTGGCGTCGACGATCGCGAACGCCCAGATCGACGGCTGCCCGATGGGCGACGTCGAACGGCTCTGGTACTACATCATCATCGCCACCGCCGGTCACGACACCACGTCCTATGCGATCGCCGGTGGCCTGGAAGCCCTGCTCGCTCACCCCGAACAGTTCCGCGCCCTTATCGACGACCCGAGCCTCGTCGACAACGCAGCCGACGAGATCATCCGATGGACCTCGCCAGTGCGCCATTTTCTCCGCTACGCCGCGGTCGACACCGAGATCGCCGGGCACCGACTCGCCGCGGGTGACCGGGTCCTGTTGTCGTATCCGTCCGCGAACCGTGACGAGGCCGTGTTCGCCGACCCCGACACGTTTGATGTGCGCCGCCAAGGGGCCGACAAGCATCTCGGGTTCGGGTTCGGCCGTCACTTCTGCCTGGGGATCCACGTGGCCCAGCGAGAAGTCCGCACCTTCCTCGCCGCCCTGCTCGAACGGGTCGCCGACATCGAGCCGGCCGGCGAGGCCTCATGGGCCGAATCGCACTTCGTCTCGGGGGTCAAGCACCTGCCGATCACCTACCGCATGCGCTGAGACGCGCCGAGGCCCCGCCGCAGCGGGGCCTCTTGAGACGTTCGCTTCGGGACCGGGTCAGTTGGTCCGGTCAGGCAGCCCGATCAGGCGGTCTGGAGTTTGATCTCCACCTCGACACCCGCAGGAAGGTCGAGACGCTGGAGCGAGTCGACCGTCTTCTGGGAGGGGCCGAGAATGTCGAGCAGGCGCTTGTGGATGCGCATCTCGAAGTGCTCGCGGCTGTCCTTGTCCTTGTGGGGAGACCGGATCACCGTGTAGCGGTGCTTCTCGGTCGGTAGCGGCACCGGCCCACGGATCGTCGCGTCGGTGCGCAGCACCGTCTCGACGATCTTCTTGGTGGACTGGTCGATCACCTCGTGGTCGTAGGCCTTGAGGCGGATGCGGATCTTCTGTTTGGAATCAGCCATCGTCTTCGTCTCTCTCAGCTGAGGATCTTGGTGACGCGGCCGGCGCCCACGGTGCGGCCACCCTCACGGATCGCGAACCGTAGACCCTCGTCCATCGCGATCGGGTGGATCAACTCCACCGACATCTCGGTGTTGTCACCCGGCATACACATCTCAGTACCCGCAGGCAACTCGATCGCACCCGTCACATCCGTCGTCCGAAAATAGAACTGCGGACGATAATTCGCAAAGAACGGCTTGTGACGACCACCCTCCTCCTTGGTCAACACATACACCTGCGCCTCAAAATTCGTGTGCGGCGTAATCGACCCAGGCTTCGCCAACACCTGACCCCGCTCCACATCATCCTTCTTCGTCCCCCGCAACAACACCCCGATGTTGTCCCCCGCTTGGCCCTCATCCAACAACTTCCGGAACATCTCCACCCCGGTCACGATCGTCTTCTCCGTGGCCTTGATCCCCACGATCTCCACCTCATCAGAAGTATGCACGATCCCTTGTTCGACCTTCCCGGTCACCACCGTCCCCCGACCCGTGATCGAAAACACATCCTCGATCGGCATCAAGAACGGCTT
>DASSYG010000301.1:0-16522 GCA_035703405.1 Acidimicrobiales bacterium
CCGTATTCGTCGACCACGATCGCCATGTGGAACTTCTCCTGTTGCATCTCCGGCAGCAACTCGGCGACCCGCTTGGCTTCGGGGACGAAGTTGGCGGGGCGGACGATCTCAGCGACCGGGGTGTCCGAGCGGCCGTTGCGCTCGGCCCGCATGAGATCGCGGGCATAGAGGATCCCGACGATGTCATCGATGTCGACTCGGTGGATGGGGATCCGGCTGTAGCCGTTCAACAGGACGATCTCCATCGCATCCGCGACCCGGGTCGCCGCTTCGATCGTGATCATGTCGGGCCGGGGCACCATCACTTCTTTGGTGAGCGTGTCACCGAACTCGATGACCCGGGTGATGTAGGCCCGTTCGTCGGCTTCGATGACCGAATGCTCGGCGGCCTCGTCGGCCATGGCCAGCAGTTCTTCTTCGGACACGAACGGCCCCTGTTCGAGGCCTTTGCCGGGGAGCAGGACGTTGGTGATGCCGATGAGCCCTCGGGCGACAACGCGCAGCGGCCAAAACCGGGCGAGCCCCCAGATCGGCCCGGCACTGCGGAGTGCCGCCTCGTCGGTGTGCTGCAGCGCCCAGGTCTTGGGCGCCGCTTCGGACAGGACGAACACCAATCCGACGTTGATGACCAGGGCGATGATCACGCCGGCGGCACCGAAAATGCGTCCGGCCACGATCGTGGTCAGGGCGGTCTGGACGGTCTGGCAGATCAGCACCACCAGCAACAACGAGTTCAGGAACGAAGCCGGATCTTCGACGAGTTGGCGGAGCCGCTTTGAACCGCGCCGTCCTGATTCGTCGTGGGCGATAGCCCGGTTGCGGTTCATGCGCGTAAGGGATGTCTCGGCAAGCGCGAGGAACGCCTGGATCCCCAACAGCACGAGGATCACGATGATGATCAGCACATCGGCGCCGGAGAATTCCGCGAGGACCATCAGGGGATCTCCGTTCCGGCGGCGACTTCTCGGTGCACGAGGCCCAGCACTCGGGCTTCTTCGGCCCGCATCGCGCGGGCCTCGTCACGCTCGGCATGGTCCCACCCCAGGACGTGGAGGATCCCGTGCACACACAGCAGGGCCATCTCGTCGTCGAACGTACCGGCGTGATCGGGGGCGTTCGCGGCGGCCACCTCGGGGCAGATCACGAGGTCCCCGAGCAAGCGCGGCGCGCCCGGCACGATCGGGTCGACCGCGTCGGAGTCTTCCAGGGGAAATGACAAAACGTCGGTCGAACCGGAACCGCCCAGGTGCTCACGGTTCAATTCGGCGATCGTCGCTTCGTCGACAAAGGTCACCGAGAGTTCGGCGCGACCCGTGACGCCGAGCGCGCCGAGCGCAGCTTCGGCGAGCGCGGCAAGGGCATCGGCGTCGACGCTCGGCTCGCTATCCGGAGGGCGATCGTCGGTGACGATCGCCCGGGGCCTTTCGTCGGTCCGCCGGTCCGGACCGGTCGGTATCGGAGCAGTCGTCGGGGCGGTCATCGTGGCGCTCAGTCCCCCACCTCGGCCTTGGCGTACGCGTCGACGATGTCCTGGACGATGCGGTGACGGACCACGTCCCGGCTCGACAGGTGCACGAAGTCGATGCCCTCGATGTGGCCGAGTACCCGCTCGAGACCGACGAGACCGCTGCGGCCACCGGCGACGTCGACCTGGGTCATGTCACCGGTCACCACCGCCCGGGACGAGAACCCGATCCGGGTCAGGAACATCTTCATCTGTTCATTCGTGGTGTTCTGGGCCTCGTCGAGGATGATGAAACTGCGGTTCAGGGTACGCCCCCGCATGAACGCGAGCGGAGCGACCTCGACGGCGTCACGTTCGATGAGACGAGCCAGGCCTTCTGGCTCCAGGAAGTCGGTCAACGCGTCGTACAACGGACGCAGGTACGGGTCGACCTTGGCCATCAGGTCGCCGGGAAGAAAGCCGAGGCGCTCCCCCGCTTCAACCGCGGGGCGGCACAATACGATCCGGTCGACGATCTTGGCGTTGAGCGCATGCACCGCGGAGGCCACGGCCAGCCAGCTCTTACCAGTGCCCGCGGGGCCGATGCCGAAGGTGATGATGTTGGAGGCGATCGCATCCACATAGCGCTTCTGGCCCGCGGACTTGGGCCGCACGGTCCTTCCTCCGGGCGCTTGGAGAATGTCGGTTGAGAACACGGTGAAAGGTTCCTCCCCGTCTCTGACGAGGTCGATCGAGCGGTCGACGGTCGCCGCGTCGAGGTGCTGGCGGGCTTCGACCATGTCGAGCAGCGAACGGAAGAGGAGCGCGATGGTCTCTGCTTCGTCACCGTCGATCGTGATCACGTTGCCGCGTACCGAGATGGCGGTGCCGCCGAATGCGGCCTCGATCTGTCGCAGATACGCGTCAGCCGGCCCGACGAGGGCGGCCACCTCGTGGGGATCCTGCACGGTCAGTTCGATACGGGTCGTACTCACGCAACCACCAGCGTAGATGGTGCAAGGCCCGACCGACGACGAATTCTTCCGGTCGACGGCCGGTCGACCTCGTCGGTGTCGCTGCGGAGTGACGGGATTCGGGCGTACCCGAGCGATCGAACTTCGGATTCGCCGATCGGGCTCGCCTTCACACGACACGTCGGTAGAGGTCGGCCTGCCGGGACGCGATGTGGGTCCAGGAGAAGTCCTCGGCTCGCCGTATCCCTCGGTCACGGAGTTCCCCACGCAGCTTCGGGTCGTCACGGACGCGTTCGATCGCCTCGGACAACGCCGCGGCATCTCGATCCGGGACGATGAGCGCCGCGTCTGCCGCGACGACCGGGAACGCCCCGACATCTGTCGCGATCACCGGGGTTCCGCACGCCATCGCCTCGACGATCACCCGACCGAACTGCTCGCGGACGTTCGGCCGGTCGATCGAAGGTACCACCAGCACATCGAGCCCTCGGTACAACTCGGGCAGGTCGTCGTGGTCGACGAACCCTCGGACTGTCACCCGTGCACCGAGTCCGTGGGCATCGATCGCGTCCTCCAGACGAGTCTGTTCGGGTCCGGCTCCGACGAAGACCGTCTCCACCCGGTCGAGGTTCGCAAGCGCCGAGACGAGCACGAAGATCCCCTTCTGCTCGGTGAAGCGTCCCACGTAGCCGACCTTCAGCGGTCCCGTCCCGCTCGTGCGGTCGGGGGCGGACGGGACGAACACGGTCTCGTCGACTCCGAGGCCGATGTTCACGACCTCGCCGTCGAATCCTTTGGTGGCCAACACACCGGCCACGTCGTCGTTACAGGTGTGCACCGCGGCGACGCGTCGCAAGACCCAGCGTTCGAACCAACGGAACGGCGGTGGATACCGCTTGACCAGATTCTGCGCGCTGTAGCACACCACCGGCGCGCGGCACCCTGCGAGACGCGCCAGGACCATTGTCTCGATCGTGACCAATGCCGCGGGCTCCTCGTGCACGTCCAGCAGGTCGACGTCACGATGCCGACGCAGGACCTGCCACAGCGCCCACGGCTGTGAGACGAACCGAAACGGATGATGGCCGAACGTTGCCACCGCCTCGATGTCCTCGCCGGAGGAGACCTCGAGATCGACCATCGCTCCCCCCTCGTTCCACCGTCGCGGCGCGACAAGGGTCACGTCGACGTTCTCTGCGGTCAGGGCGGCTTCGCGGCGACGCCAAGCGGTGACGACGGCGGAGTGGTACAGCCGGAGCACCCGCAACGGACGCCGCTCGGACACGGGTTCGTTCATACCGCCGACGCCGCGATGGGCACGACGACGGGCGCATCGGAGGTCCCGTCGCGCTCCTCGATGCTCGACGCCCCGACCCCCAATCCCAGCAACAGGAACGGAAGCGTGTTCGGTCCGGCGACCCAGAAGATGTCGAAGCTCGCCGCCGTCAGCCGGGCGACGATGGCGTACCAGGCGAGCTCACCGAGCGGTGGCGGGGCACGGTTGGCGACTCGCAGACACACCCAGAGCATCGCCACGAACGCGATGAATCCGATGGCCCCGTCGCTCGAGAGTTCGTCGAGCACCAGATTGTGCGGTTCGCCGGCGGGAGCGCCGGGCTGAGTGAACCACTTCGGGCCGGCACCGATGATCGGATTGGGTGTGATCACATCATCCCAAACCGTGCGATACGTGGTTTCCCGCGTGCCCACCGAGCTGAACTTGTACTCTTCTCCAGTGCGCTCGTTGGCCTGTTCCTGAAAGCTCATCACCATTGTCGTTCCCAGACCCGCTGCGAGCAGCAGGACCAGGGGGACAAGTCGCCAGACCCGACGGGTTTTCCGCAGCCACGCATTGCGAATCAAGAAGACGACGAACACCGCCGCCAACGCCAGGCCCGACCCGCGGGATTGGGACGCGGCGAGCCCGCCGGCCATCGTCAAACCTGCCGAGGCGACCAGCCACAACGGCCAGCGCAGCTGGCTTCGCCCGAAGTAGACACAGATGATCGAGCTCACGAGCAACGTACCGATCGAGTTCTTCTGCAGACCGAACGCGTATGCGGGTTCCAGATCGTTGCTGAGCGTGTCGATGATCGCTGCGATCGACACGACCGTCGCGACGAGCACCAGGGCTCTGAGCGCAGGAGTGACCTTGCCACGATGAACCAGGGCCGCACCGATGCTGACCGTGCCCGCGATCATCGCGAATCGGTGCACGACCTCGATCGCCCCGGACACCGTGAAGTGACCCACCACGGCGACCCCGACGACCAGGGAATAGGCGAGAGAGGCCCAGAGGATCTGTCGAAAGGCCTTGGCGCGCCACGGGATCGACGGAAAGGCTGCGAGCACCCCGAGAAACGTCATCAGATCGGCGATGCTCAGATCGATCGCGGCAGGACCGACCCGCCACGTTGCGAAACTCGCCGGAAACGCCGCACCCAGGATCAGTGATGGCCACAACACACAGGAGATCACCGCGAGAACTCCGACGATCACTGTCGCGGCCATCATCGCCGATGACGTCGCCAGCCAGGCCAGCGCGAACTCGCACGCGGCCACGAAGCCGACGAGCACCGCGGGGCGCGCGTCCGACGGCGCGCTCGAGCGAGCGTGGCGGCCGCCTGACGTGGACATCGACATGTGCTGGGGTGGGCTCCTACCGGACGTTTCGCACCGAATGCTAGTGCCGCGTCAGGGAACGGTTGCGATGTCAGGACGAGGGCACATGTTGCCTGACGCGGCACCAGGTCGCAGGGCCGGCCGTGGACCTACCAGTCGGAGAATGCGCGACGCAGGCCGCGTGACAACGCCCGGGTAGCCTCGTCCGGCTACCGATCTCCTGCGAGCCACATGATGCGCATCCGTCATCTCGTCTGCACCGACAACTTCGCGGGCGTCGAACGCTATGCCGCCACCACTTCGACAGAACTGGCTCGCCGTGGGCACGACCTGGAGGTTTTCGGTGGGAGGCGTGAGGCGATGACCGCGGCTCTGGGCGGCTCGTCGGTCAGTTTCGTCGATGCCCCCGGCCCGGGAGCAGCACTCCGCGCCAGCCTGCACGGTGCGAAGCCCGACATCGTCCACGCGCACATGACCGGCGCGGACCTCGTCGCAGTCGCAACTCGGCCACTGTGCCGCGCCCCGGTCATCTCGACGCTGCACTTCGCACAGGCGCGCGGGCATGACGGACTCACCCGTACGCTCTACTCGGTCATTCCCCGCCTCGTCACCACCGAGGTCGCGATCAGCCAGTTCGTCGCTGACTCCGTCAGCGGCGACCCGACGGTCATCCCCAACGGTGTGCCGGTGCCCGCGGGCACATCCGAGCGCCAAGTTCGTGCACCGATCGTGCTCGCTGCGCAACGACTCGAATCCGAAAAGTCCACCGCCGTGGCATTGCAGGCATTCGCCGCGTCTGGGCTCACTCACCGAGGTTGGGAGCTCCATGTGGCTGGTGAAGGATCGGAACGGGCGCGCCTCGAGCGCCAAGCGATCGACCTGGGCATCGACGCATCGACACGATTCCTGGGAAGGGTCGACGATCTCGGTCGTCGAATGGGCCAGGTGTCGTTGCTGCTTGCCACTGCTCGCGCGGAGCCTTTCGGCCTCAGCGTGGTCGAGGCGATGGCAGCGGGTCTCCCGGTGATCGCCGCCGACGGGGGCGCGCACTCCGAGACGATCGGCTCGGCCACGCCCGAGACCCTGTTTCCGCCCGGCGATGCCGATGCCGCCGCCGCGCTCCTGCGCCGGTTCGCCGCCGATCCGACCGCTCGAGAGGAACTTGGGGCCCGGGGGCGGCAACGCCATGCCGAGGCATTCACGATCGAAGCCCACGTCGACGAGCTCGAAGAACTCTACGACCAGGTCATCGCGGCGCGTCGAGACGGCAGGCCACCTCCGACCGCGTCAGGACGCCTCAGCCCGAGCGACGCTTGAAGCGAAACCAGCCGTAGGCGATCGCCGCCACGATCAGCACCACGGCGATGAAGGTGAGCCACAACAGACCCTTGACCACAGCTCCCAGGATCCCGAGGGCGAAGAGAACGATGACGATGATCAGCAGCAGGGCCATCGACCTAAGGTAACGCCCGCGTGATCGGCGACCTCGGGACCGGCGATCTCGGACCCGGCGACCTCGGGACCGGCGACCGAATGAGCCGCGACTCCGGGAATCGGCCCACGCGCGTTCTAGAATGACCGCCCTGTCCTTCGGAGGGACGACGCAGCCGCTCATGACCGATTCGAACGTCTCACAGCCCCGAGAACCGTCCCAGGTACCACCCGCGCCCGGCGACTCTTCAGAGAACCTGCTCCGCCACTATGCAAACGTTCTCGTCCGGCGGTGGCGGTGGATCGCGCTCGGCGTGGTCGTCGGTCTCGTCGCCGGGATCGCCGCGACCGTGTTCATCAAGGAAGCACCGGTCACCACCCGCTATTACAAAGCCACGAACACGCTTGTCCAGAAGGACTCCACCGGGAACGCCGACGGTGGCGTCGCATTGACGCAGGCGGCACTGCAGTCTGAATCGATCACGCTGCTCGACAAGGTGGGCCAAGCGGTCGACCTGACCCGCGACGACGTGTCGGCCTCGCTCGATGCCACGGTCAGACCGAACGTCAGGGCCATCGACGTGACCGCAATCGCGACCCAACCCGAGTTGGCGGTGCGATTGGCGGACACCGGTGCCGAAACCCTCAGGTTCCTGGCCCAAGCCGAAGCCGGGAACACCGTCGACGCGCAGCGAAAGTCCTTGCAGGACGATCTCGATTCGACGATCGCGAAGCGGACGCAGCTCAGTGCCCAGACTGGCGGCACTGCGGGTGACCAGATGCTCCGAGCGCAGCAGGTCCAGAATCTCGACGACGACATTCAGACCATCACCGAGAACCTCGACAACCTGCCCGATTCGGGCAGCGGGTTCACGCTGGAGGTGCTGCAGCCGGCGACTCCCCAGCAGATAAACGCCCGCGGGTACAACTACCGGCGCGGCCAGAACATGAACGCACGGAGTCCGCTCATCGTACAGAACACCTCGAACTCCACCGCACCCGATTTCGACGAGACCGACCTGTCGGAATCGCCGGCGGTCACCCCCTCGACCCGTATCGCACTGGGCAGCGCGGCCGGATTGGTCCTCGGCCTCATCAGCGCATTCGTGATCGAAGCGTGGGACGACCGGGTCCGACGCCGTGACCGAGTCGAGGAACTCACCGGACTCGGAGTGCTCACCGAGATTCCGCATCTGTCCCGAGAACAGGCGCGCGAGCATCACGTCGCTGTCGAGGACGATTCCACCGGAGCCGCCGCCGAGCGGTACCGAGCGGCACGCACGGCCATCACCTTCGCCATGGAGGAGCAACACGCCGCGGCCGCGGAAGGCGCACCAGTACTCATGGTCACTTCCCCCGGCCCTTCCGAAGGCAAGACCACGACCGTGGCCAACCTGTCCGCTGCGTTCGCCGACGCGGGTTACCGGGTCCTGGTGATCGATGGTGACTTCCGACGGCCGACGGTGCGTCGGTATCTGGCCCCGGTGCCGAATCTGGTCTCACCGGACGAACCGGCCGCATCCCGCATCGAGGGTGTCTCGTTTCTCGCCGGACCCCACGACGCCCCCACGCCCGAGATCGCGAACGACCTGCTCGCGAAGGCCATCGCGACCTGGCACACCGGTTACGACCTGGTGATCCTGGACACGCCGCCGATCCTGACGACCAACGACGCCGTGGACCTGCTCGAGTCCGCCGATGCGGTGCTGCTCGTGCTCCGGGCCGACCGGACCCGTGCGAACGCGGCGCGGCGGGTCGCGGAGTTGTTGGTGCAGTTCCGCGCGAACGTGCTCGGCGTGGTGCTCAACAGTTGTGATCGTTCCGAGATGAACCAGTACTACGGCTATGGCTACGGCTACGGCTACGGCTACCTCGGCAAGAACTCGTCGAAATCAGGGCGAGACCGTGCGCGGGAGGAAGAGGCTTCGGTGAGCGTCGACCACGCGACGACGACCGCGGACGATCCCCACGATGCATCCGGTCAGCGCGGTACGTCCGATCAGCACGATGAAGCCTTTGCCGACGTCGTCGATGGTGGTACCGGACCCGTGGACGACGACGCCAGCCGCACCACCACGCCGGGGTGAGGTGGCTGTGCCGGGCGCGCGGGGACGCCATGCGTCCCCCGGCCACGGCGGCACGCCGGTGCCACGTCACCTGCCGGTGACGTCGACGCCCATCTGATCGAGAATCCAGTCAGCGACCAGCCGGGCACTCGCACCCTTGAAGTGCACGGTGTCGGGGCGGAGGGTGACGTCACCCCAGGACATGGCACAACCGGTTCCGTCCGCCGGGCACAGCTTCGTCTGCAGGTCGATGACCGTCACATTCCCGGGATCTGCCGCTGCCACGTCCTTCATTGCCTGGTTGCCGCAATCGGCCGACCGCTGATTCGCGGCGACGATGTCGCGCGGCCGAGTTCCGATGTCCAGAGCCGATGGCATGGTCACCACGTAGGTATGCGCGCCCGCGCCCGCGAACCGGCGCACCCACGTGCTCAGCTCGTCGACGTAGTAGTCGTGCCACTCGGTCGAACACGGTTGCAGGAACCGGCCGTCGTGGCGCGGCTCGTCCGACACCGATCCGCCGAGCACGAACACGACTCTGCTCGCGTCGTACTCGGCGATCCGGTCCAGCCATTCGCGGTCGCAGGACGCGGTGAACTCGTCGGACTCCGATCCGTCCGGATACCGGAACCGATCGGTCGTGGGAAACGCGCACCCGGGGTAGGCGTCGTTGACGAAGCGCATGAACGGCTCGGTTTGCAGGTCGGCGAAGCCCTGGTCACCCAGATACCAGGCGACGGAGTCGCCGACGATCATCGTCGTGGGTCCGTCCCATTCGGCCGCGGTGGCCGGAAGCGGATCAGACGGTCCGAGCCGGTCGAAAGCACTGGTGGCCGTCGATGCGATGATCAGCACCGCGAGCGCCGCCGCGCCCACCGCCGGCGCCGCGAGATTCGCGACCCGTGGCCACGACCTGCCGTGGCGAATGGGCTGTTCGATGAGCCGGTACGACAGCACCGACACGGCGAGAGTGACGGCGAGTTGCAGGGCGATCAGCGTCCAACCCGACAGCCCGGTGCGATCGGCGCTCAGCCACACGTCGATCGGCCAGTGGTACAGGTACACCCCGTAAGAGATCAGGCCCAACCAGCGCAACGGTGCCACCGCCAGTGCCTTGGCCACCAGCGTCTCCCGGGGTTGCGCGACGGCTGCGACCACCAACGCCCCGGCCACCGAACATGCCGCCAGGCCACCCTGACGTACCAGCGAGCCCGAGCCGTCCATCGTCGTCCACGCCACCGCGAGGGCGACGGCGCCGACGAGCGCCGCGACCTCGAGAACCCGCCGTGGCGCGCCGTCGGGCACCGGTCCACGCCACGCGGTGTACCCGGCGACCGCGGCCCCGGCCAGAATCGCGAACGCTCGGGTGTCGGTGCCGAAGTACACCCGGGTCCACCCCGAGAAGTGCCCGAGCACGACCTGCAGCGCGACGGCCGCCGTGCCCAGGGCGAGTGACAGCACCATGACCGTGGCGCCCAGATTGCCCTTCGCCGTCCCACGGTTCGCATCGCGCCTTCGGATCATCGCCACGAGGCCGACGAACACCAGCGGCCAGATCACGTAGAACTGCTCTTCGATCGCGAGGCTCCAGGTGTGCTCCAAGGGGGAGGGAGCAGCAAAGAGCGCGAAATAGTCGACCTGGGCGAAGATCTGCCGCCAGTTCGCGACGTATGCGAGCGTCGCCAGCCCGTCCCAGCGAATCCGGTGCAACTCACCGGGGTCCGCCGCGACCCATGCATAGACCGCCACCCCGGCCAACATCACACCGAGCGCAGGGAGCAATCGCCGGGCACGTCGACCCCAGAAGCGCACGAGCCCGATGTGGCCGGATCCCGCGCCCTCCAACAGGAGCAGCGACGTGATCAGATACCCGGACAAGACGAAGAACAGGTCGACTCCGAGGTAGCCGCCCTTCAGATGTCCCGCATGGAATGCCAGCACGGCGGCAACGGCGGCGCCGCGCAGGCCGTCCAGACCTGGCACGTAGGTGAGCCTGGGCCGAGTCGAAGCGTCATCCGTCCCGACACTGGTCTGCACGGCCGTCAACGGTACCCCACCCCCCGGCCATCACTGCCAGCTGGTCAACTCACTCCTCGTGGGACTGCGGACCCGGCTCCGGGTACAGGTGCTCGAGTGAACCCGGTTCGATCCGGCACGATTCGATGTAGGCGTCGACGTCGGACCGCTTCAGACGGATCACCCTTCCGAATCGGTACGCGGGCAGATCGTCTTCGTCGATGAACCGGTACAACGTGCGAGGGGTGACACCGAGATGCTTCGCCGCCGCGGCCGTGCTCAGCCACTGGATGTCCGGGTCGACCATGGTTTCGATGCTACCGGGGAGTCGGCGAAGTGACCGGCGAAGGTTTGCATCGCTTCCGGATCGGGTATGGAACCGTCGTGAGCGCCTGTGCGTCGTCGAACCGAAGGCACGCCCCTGGCTGGTCGACGTCGCTCGTGTCGACGAGCGACGTCTTCACCGTGCAACGTTGCAGCGACGATCCGGAGTACCGGGCGCGGTTGATCCACACGGCCCGGGTTCTCGCCGACGTCGACCAACGCGGAGCCGAGCGCTTCGTCGCCCTCGAGGACGACGGGGAGAGCACGACACTCGTCACTCGTTACGCCGGTGGACGCTCACTTGCGTCCGCTGTACCACGCAGGGCGAGCCGACTCGCGGCCGTCGGTGCCGGACTCGTGCGCACGCTCGTCGGTCTGCACGCGGTCGGGGTGACCCACGGGCCCGTCGCAGCCTCGCAGGTCAGGTTCGGCTCCCGCTTCGAGCCGGTGCTCTGCGGCTTCGACCGTGGTGACCTTCATCCCACCGACGATCAACGTTCGTGGCGAGCAGACCGCGCCATCGATGTGCAATCGGTCGGTGTGCTCCTCGGGGCACTCCTCGGCGACGCCTCCCGCCGAGCCTCGGATCCCATCGAGCACGTCGATCGTCGACGGCTGCGCCGCGTGTCCCGAAGAATCGCCGCGGGCGACCTCGTCGAGGCGACCGCCACGCTCGCGGGGCTCGAACGGATCAGCTTCGCCGGGTGACCCACCGTCGGGCGACTCCGTCGAAACGGCTGGTCCGCGCGCCGATCTGGACCTGGCCGAGCGTCGCCGTGGCGACAGCGACCGCTCCCTCGACGTCGTCGGGCACAACGGCGTCGACGATTCCCAGGTCCAACAGGTCGGCGCTCGTCAACCTGAGCAGTTCCGCGACCTCCGAGGCCCGGGACGCGTCCCGATACAGGATCGTCGCAGCGCCTTCTGCGCCGATCACCGAGAACACGGCATGTTCGAAGATCAGAAGCCGATCGGTCGCACCGAGGGCGAGGGCTCCCCCGCTGCCGCCTTCTCCGACGACGAATCCGAGCGTCGGCACCGGCGCCTCGATCAAGGCCAGGAAGACCCGCGCGATCGCCCCGGCGATACCGGCCTGCTCGGCGGCCGAGCCGGGCTCTGCCCCGGGCGTGTCGATCATGGTGACGATCGGGAGTCCTCTACGGCCGGCCAACGCGATCGCGCGTTCCGCCTGTGCGTACCCAGCCGGCGTGGGGCGTCCGTTCCCGGTGTGGCGATCCTGGGCGATCACCACGACCCGACGGCCGTCGACCGTCGCGAGGCCGCTGCGCACCGTGGGATCCGGTGCCGCGAGGTCGGTCCACGAATCCACCAGGGCCGCGGCGACGTCGAGGCCGCTGGGCCGCCCGGCGGCCCGGGCGGCGCCCACCTCGGCCCAGGCCGACGCGCCCGCCAGGTCGGTTCCGGCCGACGGATCGGTCCCGGCCTTGCCGGCTGGTTCCGGGCGGGGGCGGACGACCAGCGGGGTCTCGAGCAGGCCGAGAGCGCTCTTGGCCCAACGCACCACCTCGTCGGGGGAACCGACGAAATCGACGAGTCCCGCCGCGAACGCCGTCTCGGCGGTGTGGGAGCGCCCCTCGACCGATTCGCCGGTGACCGCTTCGGCCACTCGGGGCCCGGCGAACCCGATCGTCGCTCCGGCGTCGGCTGCGACCACGTCACACAGCGACGCGTACGACGCGAACACGCCGCCGGTCGACGGGTGGTGCAGCACCGCGATCGACCCCAATCCGGCGCTTCGCAACCGGCCCATCGCCGCCGTCGTGCGCGCCATCTGGATCAACGACACCATGCCTTCCTGCATCCGGGCGCCACCGCTGCTCGCTTCGACCAACACCGGAAGCCCCAATTCGATCGCCCGATCGATCGCCCGTACGACCTTCTCACCGTGCACGACGCCCATCGACCCGCCCAGGACGGTGAAGTCTCCCTCGATCACGACCGCGTGCTCGGCGCGCCCGGTGCGCACCGACTCACCGTCGAGTGTGGCGAGCTTCTCGGCGTAGCCGGGAAACCCGAGCGGGTCCGCCGAGGCAAGGTCGGTGTCCCATTCGTCGATGATCTGCAACAAGGCCATGACCCCCAGCCTCGCAGCCCGACTCCCGCCATGCCGATCCCGGCCTCTCGCCACCTCCCATCCCCACCCCGTTCATCCCAGCCCCGACTGAACTGATGGTGCGAGCATGACCCGTGGATCCGGATCAGCGGAGTCTGAAGGCCACTTCGTTCTCGAGCAGCCGTCCGCGTTCGGTGAGCAACCAACGCGGCGTGGACCCGACTCCCCAGGAGGCGGCGACCTGGTCGGCCAGGTACACCAGCCCGACCAGGTCGCCGTCCACGTCGACCGGGTCGAGTGCGTCGATGGGGACGCCCGCCCCGGTGCGGAGCAACAATTCCAGTCGTTCGATCCGGGCGGCGTCGGCGTCGAGGACCTCGGACCCCGCAACCGGGGAGTGCCCTTCACACAGCGCGTCGATGTACCGCTCGGGGGTGTACACGTGCCAGTAGCGCCGGCCGGCGCGGTAGCCGTGCGCGGCGCAGCCCACCGCCGCGTAGTCGCCACCCAACCAGTAGGTGAGATTGTGGACGCACCGGTGGCCGGGGCGGGCCCAGTTCGAGATCTCGTACCATTCGAATCCGGCGCCATCGAGGGTGTCGGAGGTGATCCGGTACTTGGTCGCCTGGTCGTCGTCGTCCGGATGGCGGGCCGGATCCTTCGCCAGGGGGGTTCCCGCCTCGACGGTCAGGGCGTAGGCGCTGACGTGCACCGGTTCGAGTGCGACGACCGCGCCGAGCGTCGCCTCCCAACTCTCGACCGACTCGCCCTTCCCGCCGTAGATCACGTCGATGTTGAAATCGATTCCCGCCGCATGTGCCGCCTCGGCGGCCCGGTGGACATTGCTCGGGTCATGGGTGCGGCCCAGCGACGCCAGCACCTCGGGGTCCATCGACTGCACTCCGATCGACAGGCGGTTCACTCCCGCGTCGGCCAGCACGGCGAGACGTTCGTCGGTCACGTCGTCGGGGTTGCACTCGACGGTGATCTCCGCGCCCGGCCCGGCACCGGTCGCGGCGATGAGTCGGCCGAGATGGCGGGGGTCGACCAGGCTGGGCGTGCCACCGCCCACGAACACGCTCGTCACCTCGGGGGCGTCGGCGACCGCCCGCGCGGCCTGGTGGATGCAAGCGTCCAGATAGCGCGGGGCCAGACCGGTCCGATCGGTCCAAGTGGCGAAGGCGCAGTAATCGCAGCGGTGGACACAGAACGGAATGTGGATGTACACGCCGAAACGCTCGGCAGACCCGGCGGTCGCCGGCGTGGCACGGTCGCCATCGGGTCGGGTCATCGTCTGGTCGCCCGTCGATCGGCGAGCAACGTGCCGGCAGCCAACGCGGCGGTTTCGGCGCGCAGCACGTGGGCACCCAGCGACGCGGTCGCCGATGCGAGCGCCACCTCCGCTTCGGTGAAACCGCCCTCGGGCCCGACGAGCAGGCACCGAACATCGGCGGCGAGCGGCGGCGCACCCATCTGCGCGACCACCGCGCCGCGGCGTTCAGCCGCCGCCGCGAACGGCTGCACGACCTCGACGGTTGGCAACCACGCCCGGCGACACTGCATGGCCGCTTCGACGGTGATCCGTTCGAGTCGTCGGTGGCGCTTCTGAGCGGTGGCGGTATTCCAACGCACCACGCACCGTTCGGTCGCGATCGGCACGATCACGTCGACGCCCAACTCGGTGAGATGCCGCGTGACGTCATCGATGCGTGATCCCTTGAGCAGCGCGAATCCCACCGTGACCGGTTCGGCGGGTGCAGCCACAACGACCACGTCGCCAGTGGGCTCCACGCGAGGTCCGAAGCGTGCGGGACGCCACGACCCTCGTCCGTCGCCGACGGTGAGCGGGTCGCCGACCCGCAGTCGCACGACGCGCGACAGATGGTGCCGATCGGCGTCGTCGAGCACCGGATCGTCGAGGTCGTCGACGAATGCGTGGGGACCGCCCGTGCCATCAGGGTCGGCGCCCGACGACAGCGGAGGATCGGCAGACATCGCGCTGGACCCGGTCAGCCCTTGAAGGCCGAACGGACACGTTTGAAGATCCCTTCGCCTCCTTCGGAGATCTCCTCGCCACGCAGTTCTGCGAGTTGCCGGACCAGATCGACCTGGTCGTCGTCGAGATCGGTGGGCACCTCGACGGTGATCTCCACCAGCAGGTCGCCGCGGCCGCGGCCGCCCAGGCGAGGCACGCCGAGGCCGCGCAGACGCACGACCGTGCCCGGCTGCGTCCCGCGTTCGACGCGGATCTCTTCGGTGTCGTCGAGGGTGTCGACGGCGATCTGTGCGCCGAGCGTCGCCTGCGCGAATCCGATCGGCATCTCAAGGTGCAGGTCGTCGCCGTCGCGGGTGAAACGCTCGTCGCGTTCGACCGCCAGGTGCACGTAGAGATCGCCGTAGGCACCGCCCCGCGGTCCGACTGCACCGAGACCGCTCAATCGGAGCGTCGAGCCCGAGTCGACTCCCGCGGGGACGTCGACCGTGTAGGTCTTGTCGGTGATGTTGCGTCCCTCGCTGTCACACGCGGGGCACGGGTGCTCGATCACCTTGCCCCAGCCGCCGCAGCGTCCACAGACCCCGGCGGTCACCATCTGGCCGAGCAGCGACTGACGCACTCGACGGACCTGGCCGGTTCCTCCGCAGTCCTGGCACGGGATGGGCGACGTGCCGGCCGCCGCGCCAGTGGCCTCACAGTCTGCACAGGGCACGGCGGTGCGCACCGAGACGGGGACCTTCGCGCCGAACACCGCGTCGACGAACGCGACCCGCGCGGTGACCTCGAGATCGGCGCCCGACGGTGGCCCCGACGGACCACTCGGACCGCCCATGCCACCGCCGAAGATCTGGCTGAAGATGTCGCCGAGTCCGCCGCCACCGAACCCGAAGGGGTCTCTCGCTCCCATGGCGTCGGCGCCGTCCGCGCCGTACCGGTCGTAGCGGGCACGCTTCTCGGGGTCGCTCAACACCTCGTACGCGACGGCGACCTCCTTGAAGCGCGCCTCAGCTTGGGCGTCGTCCGGGTTCGCGTCGGGGTGCAATTCGCGGGCGCGTTGGCGGTAGGCCTTCTTCAACTCGACCTGGGTACAGGTGCGCTCGACCTGGAGGAGTTCGTAATAGTCAGTTGGCACGAAGCCGTCAGCCTTCCGTCAATCGTCGTCCGAGACGCCGGCTCACCAGCGCCACGGCGGCCAACGCCCGCGGGTAGTCCATGCGGGTGGATCCCAGCAGGGCGAGACTCCCGGCGGGCGAACCGTCGATCTCATAGGGTGCCACGACCACCGAGCAATCCGCGAGTGGCTCCATGCCGGTCTCGGTGCCGATCGCGACCTGCAGACCACGGTCCAGCACGTCGCGCAGCAACGTCACCACGACGAGTTGCTGTTCGAGGATGGTGAGCACCTCGCGCACCGTGTCGATCGCCTCGAAGGAGCCGGCCATCTGTGCGGTGCCGCCGACGTACACCTGCTCGGGTTCGGCGGGGCCGGTGCCACCATCTGCGGCAGCGCAGGCTCGCAACACCCGGTCCACGGTCCGGTCGCCGGTCATCGCGACCTCGGTGATGTCGGTCACG
>DASSYG010000340.1:0-2146 GCA_035703405.1 Acidimicrobiales bacterium
TCCATCCGAGGCCGCTTCACACGAGTGCTTCGCTGGACCGCGGGCATCGTCACCCCGGTCGGTCGGGTCGCGGCGCTGCTCGCGGTTGGCGTCTGGATCGGCGCGTGGGCCAGCGGTTGGGAAGAACTGGCGCTGTTGGCGTCGGTGATGACCGCAGCGTTTGCCCTGGCCGTATTGTGGACGATCGGACGGCCAAAACTCGCCGTCGACCTGATCATCCGACCGCCGCGCGTCGTGGTCGGCGAGCGGGCCACCGCCGAAGTCACGGTCACCAACGCGTCCACACACCGGCAGCGGCCGCTGCGACTCGAGGTGGCCGTCGGCGAGGGAGCCGCCGGGGTCGCGTTGCCGACGATGGCAGCCGGAGCGGTCGAAAAGGAATTGCTGATCATTCCCACGGCGCGGCGTGCGGTCATTCCCATCGGCCCGGTCACCTCCGTCCGAGGTGACCCCCTGGGGATCCTCCGCCGCGAGATCGCGTGGAGCGGCACCTACACGGTCGGTATCGAAGAGCTCTTCGTCCACGCCCGGACCGTGATGGTCGGGTCGCTCACGACGGGGCGGCTCCGCGACCTGGAGGGCGAGACCTCCAACGACCGTTCGCCCAGCGACGTGGCATTCCACACCCTGCGCGAATACGTGCCCGGCGATGACCGGCGTCACATCCACTGGCGGACCACGGCGCGCCGAACCGACGGCAAGCTGATGGTGCGCGAGTACGTCGACACCCGCCGCGTGAACGTGGCGCTGCTGCTGTCGCTGCGCGCCCGGGATTACGCCAACGAAGACGAATTCGAGCTCGCCGTGTCGGCCGCAGCATCGATCGGCGATCGCACCCTACGCGATGGCGAGGAGCTCACCCTCCTCGCCGGTCGGCGACTGACCGAGGTCGACGACCCGAGACGATTCGGCGACGAAATCGCCCGCATCGCATTCGACTCCGACCCGTCCGATCCAGCGACGATCACCCGCTATGCGCGTACCCGCGCTCCCGCTGTGAGTGTCGTGGTGCTTGTGGCCGGCTCGGGTATCGATCGGGCCGCGCTGCGCAGCGCAGCGGATCAACTGGGTGCAAACACCCACGCAATCGTGGTGCGTGCGGCATTCGGAACCAAGGCGGCCTTCCATGTGGCCCGTGGCGCGTCGATCCTCGAGATCGGCGCTCTGGAAGACCTGCCTCGACTCATCTGGACGGCGGCCGCAGCGTGAGCCCATCGGCAACACCGACTCCGGGCAGGTTCGACGTGTCCGACACCGATCTGGGCGCGTCGACGACCGGTCGACTCAGCCGGACCCGTGCGTACCGCCCGTGGGTACCCACGCCCGACGAACGTCGACCGGTCGCAATCGATCTGGTCGCGTCCGGATTGCTCGCGGTGTGCGCGGTCAACGCGTTCGACCCAGCTTTCGGCGGCGGGCTGTGGTGGAGCGTGGGACTCGTCGGGATAGCCGCCGGTCTGATCGTCGCTTTCTCGACGATCCAGTTCCGATCCAGCCCGCTCACCACGGTGCTCGCCACGGTCATTGGGTTCTTCGTGCTGGGCGGCCACGCGGTCATCGACACGGCCATCGCACAATTCCTGCCCGGACCGGAAACTCCAGCGGCACTGTACGACGGGATCACCCACGGCTGGGCACGTCTGCTGACCACGGTCACCCCCGTGGGAACCGTCGACAACCTCGCAGCGATCATCTACCTCGCAGGGTTCGTCGCCGCCGGTGGCGCCCTGCAGCTCGCACGGCGGACCCGCAGCATCTGGCTGCCGCTCATTCCTCCCATGATCGCGATGATTGCCGGGATTCTGGTGGGTACGCACACTCCGGCGTCGACGCTGCTCCAGGGAGCCGCAATGGGCTTGACGGCGATCGTGTGGGTTTCGTTGCGTGGCGCGCGGATCCGGCCGCGGGTCCACGTGGTCGGTACGAATCGTTGGACCCGTCGGCTCACCGGGGTGGTCTTCGCCGGACTGATCCTCGGGGCAGCATTGCTGGTCGCCGATGTGCAACCGCTGGCCGGTTCGGATCAGCGTTCGGTGTTGCGTGATCGGACCCAACCCCCGTTCGACCCGAACGACTATCCGAGTCCACTGGCTGGGTATCCGGCATGGCGGATCGTCCACAAGAAGATCGAGGACGCGAACAAGAA
>DASSYG010000348.1:0-3173 GCA_035703405.1 Acidimicrobiales bacterium
GGGACGGGTCTCCATGAAGATTCCCAGGAAGGGCGCCTGCTCACCGTCACGTTCGGTCGACCCGAGTGTGACGGTGACCTCTTTGGTCTGGGACACCCCGAGACGGTCGACGATGATCTTCACCTTCTGTCCCGGCTTCGCATCGTTCATGAACCGGGTGATGTCGTCGACCGTGTGGACCTTGTGGCCGTCGATCTCGGTGATCGTGTCGCCGATGGTCAGGTGTCCCTGGACCGGCGAACCGTCCACGATCTTGTCGACGAAGACCCCGCCACCGGTCATCGTGGCCGACTTCCCGAGCACGGCCATCGCCTGGTACACCGCGGAGAGTTTCGCGTTCTGCATCAGCACGAGCTGGTAACGCAGTTCCTCGGCGCGCGGGGTTTCCCCCACCACGTCGGAGCGGGGAAAGACGTCCGACTCGGGATCGAGCCAACCGAGCAGCGCCTGGCCGAAGATCGGCTCGGAGACCTCCGACACCGTGACGAGCCGGAACCCGCCCTGGTGCGAAAACGACGGCACCGTGTCGGGCACGGTCACCAGTTCGCTCGTGTCGATCGCGTTGCCGGGCGAATCCACCAGATAGCCAGAGGGGACGAAGGTGACGACCAGCGCGGCGAGCACCGTCGCGACCCAGAGCCCACCGGTGGCCCACCAGATCCCGGGCACACGCGGAAGCCGCGGTCCGGCGCGGCGAGTGACCACCGGCGGTGAGGGCGGGACCACCACCGGTTCGGCGCTCGGCGGCGGAGGCAACTCAGTCACGGGCGCCCATGAACATCACCCGCAGTTCGTCATAGGACTCCACGCATCGACCCGCGCCGAGCACCACCGCCTCGAGCGGCGCCTCGACCAGGTGCACCCCGATCCCGGTCTCTTCGGCGATGCGCTGGTCGAGACCTTTGAGCATGCCGCCACCACCGACCAGGTTCAGTCCGCGCACGATCAGATCCTGCGCCAGCTCCGGTGGTGCGCCCCCCAGACAGGTGATCACCGATTCGACCATGGCGCCGACCGGTTCTGAGATCGCCTCACGCACCTCGGCCGGCGAAAGGATCACCGTCTTGGGCAACCCGGTCATCAGGTCCCGACCCCGCACCTCGGCCTTGACGTTCTCCGCGACCGGCCAGGCAGAGCCGATCGTCATCTTGATCTCCTCCGCGGTCCGCTCCCCCACGGCGATGCCGTACTCGCGCCTGATGAACGTCTGGATCGCCGCGTCGATGTCGAAGGACCCGACCCGTACCGCCTCGAGCGACACGACGCCACCGAGTGAGATGAGAGCGGTCTCGGTGGTGCCACCGCCCACGTCGATGACCATGTTGCCCACCGGTTCGTTGATGGGAAGATCCGCGCCGATCGCCGCGGCCATCGGCTGTTCGAGCAACTGCGCGTCCGCGGCACCGGCGCGTCTCGTCGCCTCGATCACCGCACGTCGTTCGACCTCGGTGATCGCAGAAGGCACACATATCACGACCCGGGGACGGTTGAACCGCGACACCCCCGACCGTTTCAGCAACAGTCGGATCATCCGCTCGGTGACGTCGAAGTCGGTGATCGCGCCCTGTCGCAAGGGCCGCACCGCGACGATGTAGCCAGGGGTGCGGCCGATCATCTTCCATGCCTCGTGCCCCATCGCGAGCACCTCGGTGGTGCGCGAGTTCAAAGCGATGACCGAAGGCTCGTTCAGCACGATGCCCTTGCCCTTCGCGTACACCAGGGTGTTCGCCGTTCCCAGGTCGATGGCGAGGTCGCGGGCCAGAGTCAGGCCTCCCCGGTGCGAGACTTGTCGCGGTCCTTGGGCGAGAGCGCGTCCATCTCACGACGAAACGAGTCGATCGACGACTCGGTCGAGGACGGGCTGCGGCTGGTCAACCACAGCACGACCCCGCCGACGACGACGATGACCACGACGATCGCGAGAAACCACAGCGCCGTCATCGCGCCGTCCCTTCACCGATCATCGGGAAGACCTCTCCATCTGTCAGTCGATTCTGTCTGTCGATTCCAAAGCGGCGCACGGCGCACGACACGCAACCATGGTAGATGGTGTCGCTGCCGATCAGCGGTGCCGACGACGTGCGAGGACGCCCGCCACCACCGCAGCTCCGGCTGCAACCACACCGAGTCCTCCGAGGAGGAGTTCCTGGCGACGACCCGACGGGATCATCGACCAGGGTGCGGCCCGGAACGCCGCCACGTAGGCCTGTTCGTTCGACTGCGACGGCTCCCAGCCCAGCTCGCGCAGCCGATCGTTGGCCAACAGCCATTCCTCGGCCAGGTACGGCCGAATGCCCTCGGGGGTTCCGGTGCCACTCGCGGCGGCACGGACCGAGGACGCAAGCCGAGCGACCGGGTCGGGCACCCGCAGACGAGGTCGCGTCTCCAGCGCCCGCCGATCGGCGCCCGACAGCGCCCCGTCCGGCGCGGCGTGGACGACCCCACCCGGGGCGACGCGGAGCACGGTGGCGATCGCCGAGCCGAGATCGTCCGCGTGAAGGTACTGCAATCCCGGATCACAATCGTCGACCGGATAGGCAAGCGAACGGTGCAACTCGGCCGCCAACCAGCCGGGCGACGCATCGGCAACGACGGGCGCCGCCCGCACCACGGTGATCGTCGCTCCGTCGGCACGCCGCTCGGCCACGAGCCGTTCGATCTCGGCCATCTCCACCGCAGGGCGAAAACCGGGGGCGGGATGCACCACAGCCCGTTCGGTGAGGGGGACGGGGTTGGATGCGAGTGCGCCGAGCACGAGCGCTGAGGACACGACCACCACATCGGCGACGCCGCACCGTGTCGCGGCGTCGAGCACCGCGCGGGCTTCGTCGACGGCACGGCCTTCGGCCATCTGGTACGGATCGCTCTCGTCGACCGGGCACCCCAGATGCACCACTGCGGCGGCTCCATCGAGATGCGCATCGAGGTCGACCCCGACGAGGTCGACCGGGTGGACCCGCGCTCTGGGGACCGTCATCGGTCGAGGGGTCAACATCACGGCCGAGGCATCTTCGGAGTCGTGGAGAACGGCCGCCACGACCGAGGCCGTCGCGGCACCCGCAGCGCCGGTGAAAACGATGGTTCGCACCACATCAACGATGCCCGGCGCGGCACCCTCGACCAGCATCCGAGGAGCCGTCGCGCACGGATCCCGTCGTGGCGGGCGGGATTCC
>DASSYG010000414.1:0-12121 GCA_035703405.1 Acidimicrobiales bacterium
TCATCCAACACGATGTTGGCCGACTTGCCACCCAGCTCGAGGGTCACCGGCTTGACCGTGCCCGAGGCGAGCTGCATGATCCGGCGGCCGACCTCGGTCGAGCCGGTGAAGGCGGTCTTGTCGACCAGCGGGTTCGCGGCGAGTTCCTCACCGACGGTGCCGCCCGGGCCGGCGACGATATTCACGACGCCCGGTGGGATGTCGGCTTCTTGGAAGATCTCACCCAGCAGCAGCGCGGAGACCGACGTGTAGGAAGCCGGCTTGATCACCGCGCAGTTGCCCGCGGCGAGTGACGGGGCGATCTTCCATGACGCCATGATGAAGGGGAAGTTCCACGGGATCACGCCGGTGGTCACGCCGTGGGGCTCGTAACGCTTGTAGTTCGACGACGGCGGGAACGGCGCCGGGGGTAGCTCGACCTGCTCGGGCTGCTCGGCTGCGCAACGGGCGAACCATCGGAACGCGCTCGCTCCACCAGGGATGTCGGCGAAGGTCGCCTTCTTGATCGTGCCACCACCGTCACGGGCCTCGGCCTCGGCGAGCTTCTCGGTGTTCGCGTCGATGAGGTCGGCGACCTTGTTCAGCTTCTCGGCACGCTCTGCACCGGACATCTTGGGCCACGGGCCTTCGTCGAAGGCACGACGGGCGGCCTGGATCGCGCGCTGGGCGTCTTCGCGACCCCCCTTGGCGACCTCGGTGTACGGCGTGTTCGTGGCGGGTTCATAGGTGGTGAAGGTCTCGCCGGATACCGCATCGACGTACTCACCGTCGATGAAGAGTTGCTGGGTGGCCATGATTGCTCGTTCCCCTTGTGGATTCACTGGTTCGTACGCGCCTCGGCTCGAATGCATCGATCAGGTCGCGTGGATGCGGGCAAGCCTACCGGTCGATTCGGGACGGTGCAGCTTCGACTCGCGTCGCCACTCCCGAAGTCAGACGGGAGCCCAGAGACCGGTGTCGATAGCGTCGCGCTCGTCCACGGTGGCGCGACCGTCGTCGGCCAACTTGCGCAGGTGCGCCCACAACGACAGGCGCGCGATCGGGTGGATTGCCGGGTCGACGTCCGCGTAGACGACCGACACCAGATCGTCGACGGTGACGGCTCCGTCGGCCTCGGCGAGCGCGTCCGCGACGATCGTTTCCCGAGCGGTGCGGTGCGCGATGTACGCCTCGATGATCGCGGCCGGATCCTCGAGCACGTAGCCGTGGGCCGGGGCGATCCGGGCCAACGGCGGGTCCAGCGCCGAGAGTCGCGCCAACGAAGCCATGTACGCGCTCATGTCGCCGTCGGGTGGGGCGATCACGACGGTGACACCCTGCATGATGTGGTCCCCGGTGAAGAGGAAGTCCTCGTCCACCAGCAGCACGCACAGATGGTTCGACGCGTGACCGGGCGTGTGCAGCGGCCGAAGCGTGTAGTCGGCCGTGACGATCTCGTCGCCGTCGCCCAACGTGCCGGTCACCTCGAGCCCGTCACGGGAGTCGAAGGCCAGGATCTCCGCGCCGGTGCGCTGCGCAAGATCCACCGCGCCCGGCCAGTGGTCGCTGTGGGTGTGGGTGCACACGATCCGGGTGATCCGGCCCCCGCTCCGCGTGGCAGCGGCGATGATCGCCTCGACGTGGGTGGGGTCGTCGGGACCCGGGTCGATCACGGTGACGTCGCCGGACCCGATCAGATAGGTGTTGGTCCCCGGGCCCGTCATCACCGACGGGTTCGGGGCCAGGACCCGCTGCACGAGCGGCGACAGGCGCGCGGGCTCGCCGACGACGAGGGGCGCGTCGCCGGTGGCGTCGGCCACGTCGACCGAGCGCGGTGCGCCGGTCACGACGAACTCGGACTCGTGACGTCGCCGTCACCCATGCCGATGTGCACCGTGCCCACGGGCACGCCCTGCTCCCAGTCCGCGCCCGAACGATGCTCGGTACCCGGCCAGGAGCTCAACGAGTTGTCGCCCGCGTAGGCGTCGTCGTAGGCGGGATCGCCGGGCATGACGATCCGGATACCGGCGGCGTCCGACACGATGCGTGGCGCGACGGTGTGCACCGGACCGAAGGTGGCTGCACCCTCGAGGGCGGCCACCGTCGAATCGTATTCACGCAACATGCGCAGGTTGGCCACCGTGGGCGGCAACATCGCGAACTCGGATCGATCGTGGCGGTCCAGTGCTTCGTCCGGTGCGATCCATTGGGCCGAGATGACCTCGCGGTCGTCCTGCACGGCGCGCTGACCATCCGGCGCGGCCGCCAGGAAGAAGCGCGTGTCATAACGGCGCGGCGAGCCCGGCGGGGTGATCCACCGCCCCACGTAGTACATCGCCTCGAGCGACAGGCGCAGATCTTCTTCGGCACACACCTCGACCAGGCGGCGTTCCCGACGATCGACCTGTCGCCGGTACTCCGAGAAGCGGGCGACCAAGCCCGGGTCCGAGAAGTCGAGTGGGTTCCCGTCACCTCGAACGGCCATCAACAGGCCCGCTTCCTCGAGCGTCTCTCGCACCGCTGCGACCCAGAATGCGAGACCGTTGCTGGGCAGACCGAGCTGCGCGGAGGCCTCGGCATCGTTCAGCCCGAGACAGATCCGGCCGACCTCGGCCTCACCGTCGTCGGGGTCGACTCCCCCACCGGGGAACACATAGGCGCCACCGACGAAGTCAGAGTTGAGGTTGCGTTGCAACATGCACACCTCGATGCCCCCCGCACCGCGGGCACGATCACGCACCAGCATGACCGTCGCCGCCGGGCGGACCGGCACCACCTGTGATGGATCGATCTGCAAACTCACCGAAGCTCGCCCGTCAGTACCGGGACGACTCGGACGGGATCATCTTCTGGGAACGTCCACCGTTCGCGCCGGGGGAATCTTCCCAGCCTTCGACGTCGACGTAGTCCGGCTCGGAACGGGAACGGAAGCGCCAGCCGGCGGCGCGGTCGTCGCCCACGACCACGAAGGGCATACCGAACCGTGACACGACCCATCCACCGATGTGGCGTGCGGACACTCGCCGGGCCGGCGCGATGAGAAGGAGGATCGCGGCCGCAGCGGTCACGAATCCGGGTATCGTCAGCAGCACCGCACCGACAAGCCGCAATGCACCATCGAGAACGGCCGGTGCAGGTGACGCGCCGTCGCTCAGTTCGCGGCTCGCCGTGCGCCATGCCGCGAGTCCCTGGACCTTCACCTGCCACGCCCCGACGAACGTCAGGACGACCAGAGCGAGGATCGTCCAACTCCACCCCACGAAATGGGCGACCACCGCGGCCGCGACGATCTCGACGATCGGCACCACCACGAAGAAGAAGTACTTCATCCCATCAAGCGTACCGGGACATCGCTGATGATCCGATCCGCGATCGGCCCGCTACCGGAGGCCGACGACGGGAAGGTCAACCCACGGATGCGTCGACGGACTTGCGCGCCACACGTTCCTCGAGGAGGGCGCGGCGTTCCGGCTCGTTCAGGCCGCCCCAGATGCCATGAGGCTCCCGGATGGCCAGGGCGTATTCGAGGCACGCAGCCTTGACCGGACAGGTCCGGCAGATGTCCTTCGCCTTGGCCTCGCGGCGGCGACGTTCCTCTTTGCGTTCGAACGTGGAGGGTGGGTAGAACACGACTGCTTGAGGGCCTCGACACGCCGCGCGGGCCTGCCAGGCCTGTTCGACACGTTGAGCGCTCATCGGCGGACCCCCTTTCGTCTCTGGAAACCCTACCGACGAGTGGCGGATGCCACAAGGGATTTTTTCGCGACCGCTCCCTGGGGTCGTCACATCCCGAGGCTCGCCTCGTGCGGTCGTGTGAGGTCGGTCAGGCGGGTTCGACCCGGCACACGACGCCGTCGGTCGCGGTGACCCGGATCGGCGCGCCCACGGGGATCTCGCCGTCGTGGCGACCCGCCCACAATGCCCCATCGACACGGATCACCCCGTCGGGTCGGCACGCCTCCACCGCGGTTCCGGTACGTCCGACGAGCCAGTTCCGGTCGATCATCGGAGTCGAGAACCGGGACCGGGTCATCGCGGGCATACCGAAGTACATGAAGACGATCACGGCGACGATCGCGCCGATCGTCGCGGGCCAAGGCGTCGCCACCCCGTCATAGAGCAACAGGAACCCGGCGGCGCAGAGCACCGACCCGATCGCAGTCCACACCCGTGGGACGCCGACCTGGACGTCCACCGCGAAGGCCACCATCGACGCGACAACCAGCGCGACCGCGAACGGTCGAACGGGGAGCACTCCCAGCCCGTAACACGCGAACAGCAGACTGGCCGCGCCGACCACGCCGGCGACCCCGACTCCGGCCGTGTAGAACTCGAAGAGCAGCAACGACAGTCCGATGGCCAGGAACAGCACGGCGACCGCCGGGCTGGCGAAGGTGTGCATTGCCGTGCGGGTCGTGGACAGCTCCGAGAACTGGATCGGGGTCGCCGCCGTCGAGCCCTTCGCGGCGATGTGGAAGCCGTCGATCGTCAACAGCACGTTCCGCAGGACCAATGCCTTCCGCGGCGCGACGGCCAGGCCGTTGTCTGCCGCGGCTTTCGGTCCCATCACTTCGTCGACCAATTCGGCCCGGTGCTGCCAGTACGCCTCCGACCAGAGTCGCCGAGGCACCACGATCGACCCCATGTTGCCGATCGACGAGCCCGGGGCGATCCCCACTGCGTCGACCGTTGCGAGCAGCTGGGCCGCCCCGCCCTCGGCTCGGGAACCCGACGGCCCCACCCAGGCGATCACCGGAACCGACGCGCGATGGATCGTCGTGGCCAACTCCACGAGTGCCTCGTCGGAGATGACCGATTCGGAGCTGTCGAGTCGCAGCACCACGGCGAGCGCGTCGTCGCGCTCGGCCTGGACGATACTGGAGGCGAGAAAATCAGCGAGGATCGGATCGAGCAGTCCGCTGATCTTGACGACCTCCACCGCACCCGTACTCCGGGGCGCGTCGGGTGCGCCCGTGGCGACCGCGGGCGCGATCAGGCCGAGACCTCCCAGGGCCGCCAAAACGGCGATTCCGACGATGGTCGATAATCTGCGCAAGGCAGGATCCCTTCGAAACGTGCTCTGAGAGAAAGGTGAACGTGGACCCGGTCCAGTATTTCACCACCGCCCGGCTGGTCATCGTGGCCGGAAAGGGCGGCGTCGGCAAAACCACGGTGGCGGCCACGCTGGCGAACGCGGCCGCGCGCAGCGGCCTCGATGCGCTGGTGATCGACCTCGAGGGCTCGTCGGGACTGCCCTCGAAGTTCGGACTCGACGACCTGGCCTACGACGACTGCGTATTGCGCGCCCGTGACGACGACGCCGGTCACGGCGAGATCCGGGCGCGTCGGATCACGCCCGACGATGCGCTCGTCGAATACCTGAACGAGCACGGACTGAAGCGGATCTCCAAGCGGCTCGCGTCGAGTGGCGCGCTCGACGTGGTCGCCACCGCCACACCGGGCATCAAGGACATCCTGGTGCTGGGTAAGGTCAAACAACTCGAACGCAGTCGCGCCGCGGACGTGATCGTCGTCGATGCCCCGGCCGCCGGGCATGCCATCACGTTTCTCCAGTCGGCTCGGGGCCTCGTCGATGCCGTCCAGGTCGGGCCGATCAACTCGCAGGCCGCGGATGTGCTCGAGTTGCTCACCGACCCCCGCCGGTGCCGGGTCATGCTGGTCACGATCGGCGAGGAGACGCCGGTGAACGAACTCGTCGACACGGCGTTCGCCCTCGAGGAGCGCATCGGGGTCCACCTCACTCCGGTCGTGGTGAATGCCGCCCTCGAAGACCTGCCGGGACTTCAGATCGACCCGTCAGCCGCGGCGAAGTCCGCCGGGGTGAAACTGCGTCGGGGCGAGCGCAAGGCGATGGCCGAGGCGGCAGAGTTCCACCAGATGCGCCGCGCACTCCAGCTGTCCCAGACCGAGCGGCTCGCCGAGGTGCTGCCCCTCCCCCAGATCCATCTCCCGTTCTGTTTCGACGACGACATCGGCCCCGACCAGCTCGACCGGCTCGCCGACGCGCTGTTGGACGCCCTCGCCGAGATCGACCCTGCAGCGGTCGGGCTCGTCGCTCACGAGTCGACCGCGACCGACGGCACGCAATGACGCTCGACGCGCTGGTCACCGAACGGAGGATCATCATCTGTGCAGGCTCTGGTGGGGTCGGCAAGACCACCAACGCGGCCGTGCTCGCCATGGAGGCCGCCCGCCGGGGGCGCCGCTCGGTCGTGGTGACCATCGACCCGGCGAAGCGCCTCGCCGACGCCCTCGGATTGAGCGGCATCGGCAACGAACCTCGACGGATCGACGGCGACTGGCCCGGCGAGATGTCGGCGGTGATGCTCGACACCAAGGGCACCTTCGACGCCCTCGTCGAGACCTATTCGGAGAGTCCCGAGCAAGCGGCTCGTATTCTCGACAACCGATTCTACAGGAACATTTCCGGGGCGCTCTCTGGCACCCAGGAGTACATGGCGATGGAGAAGCTCTACGCGCTCCACAACGACGACGACTTCGACGTGGTCGTCGTCGACACGCCACCGACCCGGCATGCGCTCGACTTTCTCGACGCGCCGCGGCGCCTCACCCATTTCCTGGATCACCGTCTCTATCGGGTCCTCATGATGCCGACGCGGGGTGTGATGAAGGCCGTGAACATGGCTGCCCAGACGTTCGTGCGAAGCGTGTCGCGGGTGGTCGGCGCTGAGGTGCTCGACGATGCGCTGGCCTTCTTCGGTGCGTTCAGCGGCATGGAGGAAGGTTTCAAGGAACGGGCCAACGTCGTGTTGGAGTTGCTCGAGGATCCCGCCACCGCCTTTGTCCTGGTCGCGGCGCCACGGCTCGACACGGTCGCCGAGGCGCACTTCTTCGCGGACCGACTCGGTGACGCCGACCTCGCCGTCGCCGCGCTGATCGTCAACCGCATCCACCCGTTGTTCACGCTCGACGAGCCCGACAAGGTGGCACGGCGCGCCGAGGAACTCGCCGACACGCCGTTGGGGCCGCTGGCGCGCAACCTGGCCGACTTCACGGCGATCGCCGCGAATGAACGCTCCCACATAGCGGGCCTCGCCGCGATGGCCGACGAGGTCGTGATGGTGCCCTATCTGAACAGCGACGTCCACGACGTCGACGGCCTGAACCGGATCGGTGAGTACCTGTTCGCCGGGGACTGAGCGGCCCGGCCGGCCCGCCTGCGGTCGTGCAGACTGCGGTCGTGCAGACCGTCAGATCTCCGAGCCGCCGTCGAGCGCCGCAACCGCCGCATCGACGTCGTCCACCACGGGTACGATCCGGTCGAAGCCGGTCGTGTGCAACAGCCGCGTCAGCGTCGGGCGGCTGCACGCAACACTGACCTCACCGTTGTTCTCGCGGGTCCGGCGGATCCCACCGATCAACGCGCCGAGGCCCGCAGAGTCCATGAACGGGACGGCGGAAAGGTCGATGACGACCCGGGATGCCGTCGCCAGGCCGGTGAGCGCTTCGCGGAACTGGCCGACCGTGTACGCGTCGAGCTCTCCCACGGGCCGACAGAGCGTGTAGGTGCCTTCGTCTTGCACTTCGATCTCGAGCACGGGCTTCCTCCTTGACGAGGCACGCTGCCTCAACCGTGACCCGCGCATCCTAGAGCGGAGCAGTGACATTCACGCGTCGGACCCGGCCGACAGAGCCCGGCCACCCGGTTCGGTCTGGTCACCTGGGGTGTCAGGAAACTAGCCTCACCGGACGTGTCAACGATCCTGCTCGCCGCCGATGTCGACTGGCTGTACGAGGACGTCCATGCGACGCTCGCCAGTCGGAGTCGGGCCGTCCACCGGGTGCGGTTCGGATCCGATGTGCTCGCCGCGGTGGAGGCCGACACGCCCGAACTGGTGATCCTCGATCTGCAAACCGGGAACCAGGGCGGCATGGCGACCTGCATGGACCTTCGACTCGAACAGGACATGGGGCGGATAGCAGACTTCCCGATCCTCATGCTGCTCGACCGCGACGACGACATCTTTCTGGCGAAGCGAGCCGACGCGGACGGCTGGCTGATCAAGCCGATCGAGCCGTTCCGGCTTCGTCGGGCGGTCAAGACACTCCTCGCCGGAGACACGTACTTCCAGGAACGCCGCCAGGTGAGCTGAGAAGTGGCCACCAGAGGGTCGCTGGCATCGGGCCTGGTGATCATCGTCCTGGGAATCGTCCTCGTCGCTCTCGTCTGGCGGGGCGACTCGGGGAACGATCAGGCGGGTGCGGTCACCATCGTGCCCTCGGACGCGGCGGTCCCGCGCTGGCACCAGCACACCATCAGCGCGTTCCGACCGGAGCCGGCTCACACGATGGCCTTCACCGACGGTGAGTTCCGGGTGCACTCGACCGCGGCGAACACCGACGGGAACCAGCGGGAGTTGTGGACGCTCGACGGGAACCACCGCGATGTCGACGTGACGGTCCGCATCGACGGGCCCTCGTCGTTGGGAGGCGCGTTCACCCCGCAACCCGGTCTCGCCCTGCGCTACCACGACGACGGAAACGGTGCGGGTCGGGCGCTGATCATCGACGGCAACATCTGGAGCCGCAACTACGACCGGATGATCGTCGGGTCATGGAACTGGCCCGCGAAGACGGAGACCACGGTCCGTATCGAAGCGATCGGAGAGCCCCTGCTGCTCCAGGAGCGCAAGGCGGGCATCATCGGCGTCAGCCGGCACGCGGGCGACCCGACGACCGATGAGTTCACCGTCGATCGTTCTGTCGATCTGGGCGGTCAGCACGGATTCGCGGTGGGCGACCGGGTCGACATCTCCACCGCGATCGACGACAGCTACGCGCAGACCGGTGCCGAGATCACGGCGATCAACCCGAAAGACGGACTGATCTCGGTCGAACACCCGGGTGTGACCACGGCGTCTGGGTTCGCTCCCGATGTCGGTGCGGTGAAGTTCCATTACACCGACGCGGGCGTCGACCCCCGGGCGTTCTATCCACGCTACGTTCGGGCGCGTCTCGTCGGATCGACCATCCAGGTGAAGTCGTGGCTGATCGAAGAACCCGAACCCGGCTGGCAGTTCTCCGAGACCGCTCCGAGGAGACTGGACATCCCCTCGACCGGCCAGGTGGGCCTGGTCGCGAATCATCTGCACGGCGCCGGTCGCTTCATCGCATTCGGCAAGGTGACGATCACCCCGGTCCTCACTCCCTGAGCATCCCGTTGGTCGACCCGCGCCCGGATCGCCCGCGCCCGGATCGCCCGCGCTCGCGTTCGACCTGGTGACCCGATGCCCCCTCGGCCGGCGCCCGGACACGTCGTCGGCGAATGCTTTGCAGGTGGTCGATGGCGCGGCACTACCATTCGAGCTTCGACGGGCTGTGGCTCAGCTTGGTAGAGCGCTGCGTTCGGGACGCAGAGGTCGTGGGTTCAAATCCCGCCAGCCCGACCATCAGATCCGACCGGACATCCGCCCCCGACAAGGTGTCCTCGTCGGGGGCGTACCAAGATCGGTCCCGCTGCTCGACACGCCAGGGGCGTGGACGCGGGGAAGGGACAGGAGCGAAGCCGCGATGAGCGCCGAAGTCCCCCCGGAGACGAGACGCCGCCGAGACCGTGCCGCCCTGCTCGTGCACATCGGGTTCATCGTCTTGGGCGTGGCACTCATCCTGGTCACGTGGCGCGGCGACGACGGTCCGGACCGGCCCGCGACGGTCACGGTCATGCCGTCACCGGAGAACGCGGCGCGGTTCCAACAGCATCTGATCACCTCGGGTGTGAAGGACCGGCCCCAGCCGGCCCACACCATGTCGGTCGTCGACGGTGAGTTCCGCGTGAACTCCACCGCCGCGAACAGCGAGGGAAGCCGCCGCGAAGTCTGGACGATGCCCGAATCTTACGGCGACGTCGAAGTGCTGGCTCGGATCGACGCGCCGTCGTCGCTCGGCGGCGCCTCGACCCCGCAACCGGGAATCGCTCTGCGCACGCACATCGACGACGACGGAGCCGGGTCCGCACTCGTGATCGACGCGAACATCTGGTCACGGATGTTCGACGACGTCAAGGTGGGGGTCTGGTCGTGGCCGGCCGACTTCGGCACCGTCGACGTCACCGCGGTCGACAAGACCTTGACGATGGATCACCGCGACGCCCGCATTCGAGCCGTGGCACGCCAAGGTGGCCCCGAACCGAAAGTCACCGTCGTCGTCGATCCGGTCTACGACGAGTTCAGCCCGTACGGCTTCAGGGCCGGTGATCGGGTCGACATCCAGACCACACGCGACAGCACCTTCGACCAGAAGGGCGCACTGGTCACCGGCGTCACGGGACCCGTGATCGTGGTCGACGCGTCCGGCGGAGGCGACCGACCCCTCAGCGTCGACGGGGGGACCGTCCGGTTGCACGATCCGACCGAGTACTCGATGAATCCTCGGGCGCTGTACCCCCGCTACGTGCGGGTCCGGGTGGTCGGCTCCCATGTCCGGCTGAAGACCTGGCTGATCGACCGACCCGAACCCGGATGGCAGCTCGACACCGAGCTGCCCGCGTCGGCAGCGTTGCCCGAGACCGGCGAGATCGGCCTGATCACGAACCACCTCACCGGAGCCGGGCAGTACATGGCCTTCGGTGCTCTGGAGATCACCCCGATCGAATCATCCTGACCGGCGAGCGAGGCCGGGGCGTTGCGGTCGGGGCCTGGGCGCGTTTGTGGCGAGACCTGTCGCGACGACGAAGTAGCTTGTGGCCATGACTGGGGACGTCACCGGGGACGCGGTGCGACCCGAGGCGTTCGACCTGCGCCAGCACGGCGACACGACCTCGCTCACCGACCGTCTCGCCGGCTGGCTGGGCGAACGGCTTGGCGACGGTTCGGTCCCGGCGGTCACCGCATCGGCGGACGACATCGCGAACGGGATGTCGTCGTCGACGCTGCTGTTCGACCTGGACTGGGTTGCCGACGACGGACCGCACCACGCGGCGCTCGTCGCTCGGATCGCCCCGGAACCCGAAGGCGTCGCCGTGTTCCCCCACTACGACCTGGCTGCGCAGTTCGACACGATGCGGACCGTCGCGCAGGCCACTGGGCTCCCCGTGCCGGGGCTTCATTGGCTCGAGCCCACCGGTGAGGTGCTCGGTGAGGCCTTCTTCGTCATGGACCGCATCGACGGTCGGGTGCCACCCGACATGCTGCCCTACACCTTCGGAGACAACTGGCTCATAGATGCCGCGGCGTCCGATCGAACCGCACTCGAGAATGCGATGGTCGGGGTGCTCGCGGATCTGCACGCCATCGACGACGTCGAGGCACGCTTCACTGCCCTCGCCGGTGACGGCGCTGCCGACGGCCACCTCGCCAGGCATCTCGAACGCACCCGAGCCTGGTACGACTGGTCCGTGGCCGAGAGCGGCACCCGCTCGGCCCTGGTCGAAACGGCGCTGGATCAACTCTCCGTCGAGTTGCCGACCGATCCGGGTGAAACCGTGCTGAGCTGGGGAGACGCGCGCATCGGCAACGTCTTGTTCGCCGGTTTCGCACCGGTGGCGATTCTCGACTGGGAGATGGCCGACCTGGGGCCACGCGAGCTCGACCTCGTCTGGCTCACCTACTCCCACCGGGTTTTCCAGGATCTCGCCGCGGGATTCGACCTTGCCGGCCTCCCCGATTTTCTCGCTGTCGAGCACGTGGCCGCCGCGTACGCGTCCCGGACCGGACACGAGGTGCGCGACCTGGACTGGCATCTGAAATACGCCGCGGTCAGGTGGGCGTGCGCGTTCCTGCGAACCGGAGCCCGTGAAGCGCACCTGGCGGGAACGCCGCTGACCGACGACGGCGATTCGCTGCTGCACAACCGACCGAGTCTCACCTCGCTCACCGACGGCACCTTCCGCTACTGACCCTTCTTCTATCGCCCCTCTCCGCAACCGACGAGTGAGCCCCATGAGCGACGCACCGGTACCCCTGGACGAGTTTCCGATCCACCAGACCCAGGCCTCGCTACGCCACGTGGCCACCAGCGACCGCAACTTCTACGACCGCGCCTACTTCAACGCGCACGACCGCACCGGCGACGTGTTCTGTGTGGCCGGGCTCGGGGTGTACCCGAACCTCGGGGTCATCGACGCCTACGTGACGGTGCGCAGGCAGCAACGCCAATGGGTGGT
>DASSYG010000156.1:0-3628 GCA_035703405.1 Acidimicrobiales bacterium
CGCAGGTGAGCGTCGTGGCACCCGAGATCGTCGATGCACTCGACACGCTCGTGACCCAGGGAACGATCACCCACGAGCGCCGCCGGTACGCGCCGGGCGAAGCCGCCTCGTACCGCCTGGTCGTCACCGCCACGGGCGCACCGGAGGTCGACGCCGCAGTCGCCGCCGACGCCGACGCCGACCGGGTGTGGGTCAACGCCGCGGACGACCCGGCCAACTGCTCGTTCATCCTGCCCGCAATTCAGCGTGACGGCCCGGTGTCGATCTCGGTGTCGTCGTCGGGCACGTCGCCCGCGCTCGCGTCGTGGCTGCGTGACCGGGTCGCTGCACTCACCCGTGAGCTGCTCGGCGACGCGACCCACGAGGTGGCCGGCATGCTCGCCGATGCGCGGGCACGGGTGAAGTCATCGGGACGGTCCACCGAATCGATCGACTGGCGCAGCCTGCTGGACGGCCCGTTCCCCGGTCTCGTCCGCGACGGGCACCTCGAGGAGGCGCGCCGCCTGCTCGACGAGACGATCGCCTGAGCTGGATCCGTGCCGGTCACGGAACTCGCTCTCGCCGGTCTCTGTGTGGGCTTCCTCGTCGGGATGACCGGCATGGGAGGTGGCGCGATCATGACGCCCCTGCTCGTGCTGGGCTTCGGTATCAGCCCGACCGCGGCGGTGGGCAGCGACCTGGCCGTGTCCCTGGCGATCAAACCGGTCGGCGCAGTGGTGCACCAGCGAGCGGGCACGGTGCGCTGGGACCTCGTGCGCTACTTGCTGCCCACAGCGGTTCCCGCGGCCTTCGCCGGAGCCTGGCTGATCTCGCTGCTCGGCGACGAAGGGGCAGCCGAGGACATCGTCCGCGCCGGGATCGGCGTGGTGCTCGTGGTCGGTGTCGCCGCAATGGCGATCCAGTCGGCCGTGGCACGGCGCCGCGGCCCGACAACGGCACCCCAAGCACTGCGGCCGGTGGCGACGTTGATCGTCGGGTTGATCGGCGGACTCATGGTCGGCTTCACGTCGATCGGTTCGGGTTCGGTGATCATCGTATTGTTGGTGCTGCTGCACCCGGGTCTGCGACCGTCCGAGTTGGTGGGGACTGATCTCGTCCAGGCGATCCCGCTGGTCGCCGCCGCGTTGGTCGGCCATCTGCTCTTCGGGACGGTCGATCTGGGACTGAGCGCCGGATTGCTCCTGGGCGCGCTGCCCGGTGTCTACCTCGGGGCCAAAGCAACGCTACGGATGCCCTCTGGGGCGGTCCGGTCGACGCTGTGCGTGCTGCTGCTCGGCTCCGCGTTGGCGTTGTGGCACGTGCCCACTGCGGTGCTCATCGGTGTCTGCGGATCGTTCGCGGTCTCCTCGATCGCCTTGGCGGTCACCAAGCGTCGACGCCGCGTGGATGCCCCAGGCGCCGGTCACTCCGGGATCACCGAGATCGTCGCCGGCGAGTCGGTGGCGGCGACAGGCGCTGGTTCGTCAGTGGTGTGACTGCTGGGGCATCATCGAATATCGAGATGGCCATTCCCAGACTTCCGACCGAACCTGCGGCGCTCGTCGATGCCGTGGCCGCCGGCGACCGGCGTGCGTTGGCGCGGATGTTGTCGATCGTGGAGCGGGGCGACGCCGAAGCGCGCGAGATAGGACGGCTCATCTTTTCCCGCGCCGGCGCAGCGGCCACCCTGGGCATCACCGGAGCCCCCGGCGCGGGCAAGTCGACGCTCACCAGTGCCCTGGTGGCCCACATGCGCGGCCTCGACGTTCGTCCGGCGGTATTGGCGGTCGACCCGTCATCGCCGTTCAGCGGGGGAGCGATCCTGGGCGACCGGGTGCGCATGGCCGAGCACGCGCTGGACACCGAGGTGTTCATCCGTTCGATGGCGACCCGCGGGCACCTGGGCGGTCTCACCCTGGCGGTGCCCGAGGCGATCCGAGTGTTGGATGCGGCCGGGTTCGACTGGGTGATCGTCGAGACGGTCGGGGTGGGCCAAGTCGAAGTCGAGATCGTCTCCCAGGCCGACTCGACCGTCGTGGTGGTGAATCCGGGCTGGGGCGATGCGGTGCAGGCGAACAAGGCCGGGCTGATGGAGATCGCTGACGTGTTCGTGATCAACAAGGCTGATCGTGACGGGGTGCGCCAGACTCGCCACGACCTCAAGGCGATGCTGCAGATGGGTGATTCACGGGACTGGACCCCGCCGATCGTGGAAGCGGTGGCCACCGAGGGGCAGGGCGCGGCGGAGTTGTGGGAGGCGATCGGGGAGCACCAGGCCCACGTGCGAGCTACGGGCGAGCTCGATGTTCGCCGTAGTCGACGACTGCGTGACGAGCTGGAGAGCGTGGTGACCGAACGACTGCGACAGCGCGCGGCAGCGCTCACCGGTGGCGATGGTGCTCGCGACCTGATCGAACGCGTCTCGTCGGGCGAGATCGACCCCTACGCCGCAGCGGACGACCTGCTCGGTCCGCTCGGCGCCTGAGGCAGTGGGCGGCCGACGGTTGGATTGTCCGAGCGCTGGTCTCTCTGGTCACGGTCCCCTTGCGAAATTTGTAGCGATCTGCCGTTCACGGCCGCTTTTCGCTACAAATTTCGGTTGGTCCGGACGGGGATGGCGACCTCGGCGTCGTGGCGACTGCGGCGCTCAGTCGAACAGTTCGGTGCTGAGATAGCGTTCGCCGTTGTCAGGCAGGACCACGACGACGTTCTTGCCGGCGTAGGCGGGTCGAGCGCCGATCTCGAGTGCGGCCCACACCGCCGCGCCACTCGAGATGCCGCACAGCAGGCCCTCTTCATGGGCCAGCCGCCGAGCGGTGTCGGCGGCGTCGGGGGCGTCGACGGTCACGATCTCGTCGATGCTGTCGACATCCAGGACAGCCGGGATGAATCCGGCACCGATCCCCTGGATCGGATGCGGTGCGGGATCGCCACCCGACAGCACCGCCGACAGTTTCGGCTCCACCGCCACCACGTGCGCGTCGGCCCCGAGTTCGGTGAGCCGTGCGGCCACGCCGGTGATGGTGCCACCGGTGCCGATGCCGCTCACGAACACGTCCACCTGGCCCTCGGTGTCGGCCCAGATCTCCTCGGCGGTGGTCAACCGGTGACTTTCCGGGTTGGCGGCGTTGGCGAACTGCTGAGGCATGAACCAACCGTTGTCTGCGGCCAACGCTTCGGCCGTGGCGATCGCGCCCTTCATGCCGTCGGCCTTGGGTGTCAGGTGCAGCTCCGCGCCGTAGGCGGTGAGGATCCGGCGACGCTCGAGGCTCATGGAATCGGGCATCACGAGCACGGCCCGGTAGCCCTTCGCGGCGGCGACCATCGCGAGGCCGATGCCGGTGTTGCCACTCGTCGGTTCGACGATGGTGCCCCCTGGGGAGAGCAGACCGTCACGCTCGGCCACCGCGATCATGGCGATCGCGATGCGGTCCTTCACGCTGCCGCCGGGGTTTTCGCCTTCGAGTTTGGCGATGATGTGTGCGTCGACGTCACGTCCGACCCGGGCCAGCTCGACAAGTGGCGTGTGGCCGATGAGATCGGTGACGTTGTTGTGAATGGGCATCAGAGCCCTCCCATTTCATAGGTGGTGGTCAACCATGCAGGGATGTCGTCGGGTTCGTCGGCGTGGTCGGCGTCGCGGCCACTC
>DASSYG010000285.1:0-2406 GCA_035703405.1 Acidimicrobiales bacterium
TCCTCGACCCACGCAACGGCGCGGTGCGCGCGATGTGGTCCAATCCCAGCTTCGATCCGAACCCGATCAGCAACCACGACACCGACACCGACCACACCGCGCGTGACGCCAAGGAGTTGCTGAACGACGCTCCGGGCAATCCGCTCGTCAACGCGTCGGTCGGGTCGCTGTTGGCGCCGGGGTCCACGTTCAAGCTGGTCACCGGCTCGGTCGGACTGGAGACCGGCAAGGTGACGACCGAGACTCCGAGCTATCCCTTCGTCACCGAGTACCAGCCTCCGTACGGATCGCCGATCTCGAACTTCGACGGAGAGACCTGTGGCGGGACGCTGATCCATGTACTCGCCGTGTCGTGCAACAGCGCCTTCGCCGAGATGGGCACCGAGACCATCGGGCCCGAAGCGATGCTGACGGGAGCGGCCCGGTTCGGGTTCGATTCCAAACCTCCGATCGACCTGCCCGAGCCCAAGGCCATCTCGACGATCCGGCCTCCGGCGAGCGAAGAGGACCCGAACCGGGACTTCACTCGGGAACTCCCGCAACTCTCACTCGCATCGATCGGACAAGGGCCGACCGTGGCCACGCCGTTGCAGATGGCGATGGTGACCGCGGCGATCGCCCACGACGGGACGATCATGACCCCCCATCTGCTCGACGTGGTGCGCGACACCGACGGCAAGATCACCCGGACCTGGCGCAACGAGTCCTGGCGGCGGGCGACCAGCGCCGAGACGGCGACGACGATGCGTGAAGGGATGCGCAAGGTCGTCACCGACGGCACCGCCTCGATCATGGCACTCGACGGGTTCGACATCGGCGCCAAGACCGGCACCGCCGAGACCCACGACAACACCATGAACAACGCCTGGATGGTCGCCTGGGGGGCGCGCCAAGGCACCGAACCGTCGGTCGTGGTCGCCGTCGTGGTGCCCGACGTGCCGGGTTATGGCAATGCCGCAACCGGTTCGAGGATCGCCGGGCCGATCGCCCGGACCGTCATGCAGGCCGCACTGGCGCGCTCGTGACCGCCGCCCATACTCAGGGCTCTTCCGTGTCGTCGTCCCCGCCCCGACCCGCCACCACCCCCCGCGCGGGTGAACTTCGGGAGGTTCGGTGTGCATATCGCGGCGTACCTCCCGAAGTTCGGCGTGGGGAGCGGTCGGGAGGCGTGGCGCGGGGCCACCGGAGTGGACCGGTCGCCCAACTAGCATTGGCGCACAATGGCTGAGCGTGAACCCGTGGTCCTCAACGGGCGCTATGAACTCCACAAGCGCATCGCCCGCGGCGGAATGGCCGACGTGGTGCTCGCCCGGGACCAGCTCCTGGAACGGCCCGTCGCCGTCAAGATCCTGTTCGCGGAGTTCGCCACCGACAATGCGTTCGTCGAACGGTTCCGCCGCGAAGCGCAGGCCGCAGCGGGGCTGAACCACCCCAACATCGTCGGCGTCTACGACTGGGGTCGGGAAGGCAACACGTACTTCATCGTCATGGAGTACGTAGACGGCCGCAGTCTCGCGGACCTGCTGCGGACCGAAGGGACCCTGCACCCCGACCGCGCTGCCGACATCGCCACCGACGTCGCCGCCGCGCTCGGGTTCGCGCACCGCAACGGCGTGGTGCACCGCGACATCAAGCCGGGCAACGTCCTCATCTCATCGGCCGGTTTGGTCAAGGTCACCGACTTCGGGATCGCCCGCGCCATCACCCACAACGCCGAAGAAGCGCTCACCCAGACCGGTTCGGTGATGGGCACCGCGACCTATTTCTCGCCCGAGCAGGCTCAGGGCAAGTCGGTCGACCCGCGCAGCGACCTGTACTCGCTCGGTGTGGTCATGTACGAGATGGTGTGTGGTTCGGCCCCGTTCAAGGCCGAGAACCCGGTCGCGGTCGCCTACAAACATGTCCAGGAGCAGGTCGTCCCCCTGTCGCAGGTGAACCCGTCGGTTCCCGCCTCCTACGAGGCGATCGCGATGCGGTTGCTGGCGAAGAATCCCGACGCCCGCTACGCATCGGCCGAGGATCTGCGCAGCGATCTGCGGCGGTTCCGCCAAGGCCAGGTCGTGCAAGGCGCCGAAGACGCCACCCAGGCGGTCGGCGTGGCGACGACCATGATGGCGAGCGGCCCCACCACCCCGCCGGGAGGCACCCAGGTCATGCCCGGGAACGAGCACTACGACGCCGAACCCGCCAGACGGCGCACCCGTCGCTTCGCGATCGGTCTGGTCCTGAGTGTGCTCGTCGTCGCGGCGATCGTATTTCTCGCGTATCGCACCCTGGGCGCCGGTGGGAACGACCAGGTCACCGTTCCGGACGTGTCCGGACAGACCTTGATCCAGGCGATGGCGACCCTTTCCGAGGCGGGCCTCGTGCCGAGCAGCGTCGGCGAACCGTCGTCGGAGGTGCCCC
>DASSYG010000175.1:0-2410 GCA_035703405.1 Acidimicrobiales bacterium
GCTGTCGCCATCGGCATCGCCGTCGCCGTCATCGTCCGTGACGCGCAGGAACCAGTCGTTGTCGGCCTTCCCCTCGGTCAGGGCGCCACGGAAAAGCCCGTAGTAATAGACCGTCCCGAGGACACCGTTCCCTTCGATCGAACCCTCCTCAAGCCCGAACGCGCCCGGACTGGTGAGCGAGCCCTTGCTGTCGGCCCAGACCACGCGGATGCCTTCCTCGAAGGTCGGATCTCCCGAGTCGCCGACGACGGCGACATCGAGCAGGGTGGATCCATACCCCCAGCCGTTCTCGATCACGAGCTGGTCGGCCTTGCCCTCCGCCCGCTCGTCGCCGAGGTAGGCGTCGATCTTCAGCTTGCCGGCGTGGCCCGCGTCGTCGCCGCCGAAGTACCTGCCCCTGACGGTGAGGCTTCGCGTCGCGTTCCCGTCGGCCAGGTCGATCAGCCCGTCGTTGGCGACCGCGACGATGCTGGCGCCTGCACCCGGGCCGATGCTGTAGGAATTGCCCCAGGCGCGCAGCGTGCTCGCCGCGTCGATGGAGAGCTGGGGCAGATGCGGCGCGGCCACGCCGTCACCGGTGAGCGACAGGTTGCCGTCGAGATCGAGGCGCGACCCGTTCGTCAGGTCGATGTATTCCCAGTTCCTGATGCGATAGACCGCCGAGCCCGTCGTGCCGGTCCAGGTCATCCGGTCCGGACCACCGCTCCCACCGTCCATGTTGAAGTCGGTATCGGACCCCGATCCAGGCAACGCGAGCCCGTCCATCACCGCGAGGTCAGATCCCGGCCCCATGTCGAGGCTGTTGATCATCCCGCCGCTCCAGGTCAACCGGTCGTCGCCAGCCTGGCCCAGGAACCGGTTCACCGACCCGGCGGTGACGAGCGCATAGTCGTCGCCCGTCCCCATGTCGACGTCGTTCGTCACCTTTCCGCGATACATGAAGAAGGCGTCATCGCCTCCCCCGAGCGACGCGTTCCCCCTGATCTCCCCCCAGTTCACGAACCCGTCGATCGCGCTGCCGATGCTGAAGAACCCGTTCGGGAGCAGTCCGGCGTTGAAGATCTCGTTGTTGTAGGGCGTCGCGGTTCCGTAGCTGGTGATGGTGAAGGTGGAGTCGATCTCGGCACCGGCACGATTCACCACGACATTCGTTCCGTCGCCGGTGATGGCGAGGCCGTTCATCCGGCCGGAATTGTCGACCTTGTTCGGCCCGTTGCCGGTGATGGTGGCCTTTCCTGAAAGCTCCGGCAGCGGCAGGCCGATCTCGCCCTCCACGAAATTGTTGAGAGTGTTTCCCCCGTCGCCGGTCATCGTGACCGCCCCGCCGATCTTCGAGACGTTCTGGAGGAGGCTCTCGCCGCCCTTCAGCGTCACGCTGCCGTTGATGTTCCCGAGGTTCTCGAGCGTGTTGTCGGCGCCGGTCATGCCCGCGCTTTGAATGGTCCCGCCGGCCGCATTCGTTACGGTATTCGTCCCGCCCCCGGACAGGGCGAGCGTGCCGATCCTGCCGGAGTTGTCGACGGTGTTGGTGACCCCCTCGAGGCTCAGGGTGCCATTGATCGTGCCGCTGGCACGATTGGTCACCGTCGACGTGCCGGTCCCGGTAACCACCATGCTGGGCGTATAGGCCGAATTGTCGAAGCTGACCGATCCGCTGTTGGGATCGGCGGTGACACCCCCGCTGATCTGCGCCGTGGAGACGAGGCCCTTCGTCGCGGTGTTGCCGTTGAAGTTCACGGACCCGCCCATGTAGCTGGTGACGTTTACCGTGATGCTCTCACCGGTGGTCGTCGTGCCCGAGCAGTTGACCGAGTTGGTGCCGGCGGGCGGGTTCGTCACGCAGTTCTGCGCTTGCGCCATGCCGCCGACGAAGGTGACGCTGCCGCAGGCGAGCGCCGTGGCCGACAGCAGGCGGGCGCGGGAGTTGATGACGGGCATGGCGCGATCCTCCCCTGCTCACGAAGGTGCGATTGATCGCGGAACGTGTCGAGCCCGCTCGCGCATGCCGCAACCTTTCCGTCACGCTGTTGCAGCGGCGCGACACCGACCGGCGACGTCGGGCGGGATCGTGTCGCGGCGTCAAGGGGTTGCCGGGCGGCGCGCGCTGTTGCGCCAAGGTGACGCCCGGCGCCGATTCCCCTTGAATCCACGGGCCTTTGGGGCCATTTTCCGCCCGCGGACGCCGAGGCGCGTCCCGCGCCTCGTGAAACAGCATCGGACAACCCGTGGCCAAGGAAGAACTTCTCGAATTCCCCGGGGTCGTGACCGAGCTACTGCCCAACGCGACCTTCCGGGTGGAGCTCGAGAACGGCCATATCATCATCGCCCACACCGCCGGCAAGATGCGCAAGAACCGCATCCGCGTCCTCGCCGGCGACAAGGTGCAGGTCGAGATGACCCCCTACGACCT
>DASSYG010000185.1:0-5751 GCA_035703405.1 Acidimicrobiales bacterium
CGGCGCCAAGGGGGTACAGGTGCGCGGCAGCACCGACGGCGACGACCTGGTCATCACCGGCACCAAGCGACACGTGTTCTTCGCCTCGTCGGCCGAACGCCTCGTCACTCTGGTACGCACCGGCGACGCAGATGACGACATCGCCGTCGTCCTCGTCGACCCGACTGCGGCGGGGGTCACCCTCACCCAGAAGATGGGAATAGCCTCGGACACCCAGTACGACGTGGCTTTCGACGGTGTTCGGGTGGCCGCAGCCGACCGGCTGGGCGGTGCCGGGTCGAACGCCTGGAACCACTGGGACGCGACCATGGCCGACGGCGCGATCATCGCCGCGGCATTCGCGTCGGGCGGGGCCCGGTACGCGCTGGAGATCACCACCCAGTACGCCAAGGACCGTGAACAGTTCGACAAGCCACTCGGTGCCTTTCAGGCGATCGCCCACTACCTCGCGAACGCCAAGACCACGACCGACGGCGCGACGCTGCTCACCTACGAAGCGGCGTGGGCCCGGTCGGAGGGACAGGACGTCACCAAGCTCGCGCCGATGGCCAAATCGTTCGCGTGCCGCACCTACCGAGACGTGACCGCCATGGCCCAGCAGGTCTTCGGTGGCGTGGGCTTCACCGTCGAATACGACATCCAGTTGTACTTCCGCCGCGCCAAGGCGTTGCAGCTCAACTGGTGGGACGAGCGCGAATGCGAAAACCGCATCGCGGCCGCCACGCTGGACTGACGCTCGCCGCCGCGGCCTCCCGCTCCGGTCGCGTACGGATCAGAGGCCGTCGAGCAGAGCCGCGAACGCCTCGACCGCCAGGCGGATCAGGCCGTCGACGATCACCTGTCCGGCACCCTCGGCGAAGAACTCCCCGATGTGATGACCCACCACGGGGGTGATCGGCACCGCGACCAGACGCTGGGCCTCCATGGCCGCCAGGAACACCGCGACAGCGATCTCCGCGGGGGCTGCCGCGGCATCGACCGTGATCTTCCCCGGAGAGAACCGCGCCAACTCACCACGCTCGCCGACGCGACGCACCCGACTGCGCCCGGCGCCGGGGATCCCACGAGGGACGAGTTCGAGTCGGCGGGAGCCGACATCGACCACGAGTGACCGATTACGGCGACGCAACGACGTCGCCAGGCGCATTTGCAGCACCTCGCCACCAACCCGACTCGTGAGACCTGAGCGCAGGAGTCGAATCGTTGCACGATCGAATCGCCGGAAGCCTCGACTGGTGGCTCCTCCGGGAAGGTCGACCCACAACTCAGGGATGCGGTCACCTACGACGAGGATTCCGTGACCGCCGTCGCCGACACGGACCTCGACCACTCCGACCGGCTCCACGGTGCAGGCTGGGCGCAATGGCCGGTGGAAACGGCCATCGTCGGGCCCGGCCGAAGCGACCGGCATGATCGGAACCATCGCCCTGGAGCGCCTCGGTCTCCACGTCCCCATCACGCAAGGTTAGGTGCCCGGTGCACTCCAACCGCCGAGGTCGACACGATGGGTTGTCGGATCGTGCAACTTTTCCGAACACAACCCGAGATACCAGTGCTATCCTGCCGATCGCGTTGACTACGCATTGGAGGGGGCCGCCACGGATCGAAGTCCGGGAGGCTCCGATGGTCACAGATTCAATGAGGCGACGGCCGACCTGGTCCGAGGTCGCCCGCGGTCCCAATACTGGTCTACGCCGCACCGACACCTCCACCGATCCGACACGGACGCGGTCGCGGCGGCGCCTCCTCGAACGCGATGCCGCCATCGACGAACTCGCCGGGATCTTCGAGCATCTCGGTCGGAACTCGTCGACGATCGTGCTCATCGAAGGAATCCACGGCAGCGGACGCACGGCGCTGTTGAACACGGCGTGTCGCACGGCCGCCGACATCGGTATCCAGGTGGTGCGGGCGAGGGCGGTCCAGGAGGACTTCGCCCATCCCCTCGCGGTCGCCGACCAGGTCATGACCCAACTGCGTCTGGGCGGTGCCACCGGTACCGAAGCACTCCGTCGTTGCCATGGGAAACTCACCGACACCGAAGCCCAGGAGATGTACGAGTTACTGCTCGACCGCCTGGTCGACGCGGCTCACGGGCAGCGCTTGGTGGTCGCCGTCGACGATGTCGACCTCGCCAGCGCGACGTCGCTCGAATGGTTGCGCTACGCGGCCGGGCGCGTCGGTCTCCACGGCGTCCTGTTCGTTGCCACGACACTGCCACCGAGCCGGCGGCTGGCCCGGCATCCACTCGATCCGATCAGGATCGACAGTGGCACCCGCCGCATCGGGATCGAACCGCTCTCCCCGCACGCGGTCACCCATCTCGTCACAGAACGGTTCGGTGGCGACGCGGCGGCGACCGGCCTGCCCGAGACCTGCCACCGGGTCACCGACGGCAACCCGGCTCTGCTGTTCGCCTTGTTCGACTGGCTGGCCGAGCACGGTGCAGCGGGCGCCACCAGCGACGAACTCATCGAAGCAACGACGAACGCCGCACCGGTCCGCGTCGTGCGTGCCATGGCGAGCCGTGCCTACAGCGCAGGACCTCGTGGTGCCGAGGTGCTCGGCGCGGTCGCTCTCCTGGACGGCGTCGCGTCGTCAGCGGACATCGCGGCCGTGACGGGGCTCGACTTCCGTCAGGTCGACGACATCGTCGAACACCTCGCGGACACCTCGGTCCTCGAAGTCGACGAACCTCTGCGTTTCGTCCATCCGATCGTGCGGTCCTCGGTGTGCGCCGCGTTGACGATCGCCGAACGCCGTCGCGTCCACGGACGCTGCGCCGCGCTCCTCGACGAACGCGGTGAATCTCACCTGCGCGTCGCATCACATCTTCTCGACACCCCGGCCTCGCAAAACGTCAGATGGGTCGAGGTTCTCGTCTCCGCGGGCAACCGTCACATCGACGACGGTGACCCCGAACTCGCCGAGGCGATGCTCCGCCGAGCGGTCTCCGAATTGGCCGACATCGCCGATCATCCGGAACTCGCAGTCGACATCGCCGGCCTGCAGGCTCGCCTCGGACACGCCGACGCCGTCACGACGTTCAGTCGGCACGGACCCGCCGCCCGCGACATCGCCGTGGTCACCCGGGGGGCGTGCACCATCGCGACCCATCTGGAGGAATCCGTGGTCGAGGTGTGCGACATCCTCGGCCACGTGCGCGATTCTCTGGTCGAGATCGATCCGGACGGAGCGGTTCGTGTCGCCGTCTGTCGCTCACTTCTCGAAGGAGCCGACGGCACCACCGTGGACGAGATCCCGCTGACCACGATAGACGCCTGCACCCCGGCGACCAGGACCTTGCTGGCAGTGCACCGGTCGACCCTCGATGTCGACCGCGTCTCAGGAGGAACCGCCGAGGAGATCGGTGTCGATCTTGCCGCCACGGTGGTCCCGTCGATGCTCGTTTCGGAGCAGACCATGGAGCGCCATGTCGCCTTCCGGGCAGTGCGCGCGCTGCTCGCGACGGACCGGGTCGGCGACGCTGAGGATCTCGTCACCCGTGCATCGTCGATCGACTCGGTCGACCCGGTCACCGAAGTCGAGCTCGCCGCCCTACGAACCCAGGTGGCACTTCGCCGTGGCGACCTCCCGGTCGCACTTGCGAGCCTGCCTCTCAGGCCGGACGCCGGCTACACGAACACCGTTGTCGCCGACTTGATTGCACCGACGACTGTCCATTTGTTGTGGTCCCAGGGACGGCTCGATGAGGCAGAAGTTTTCCTCGCCCGGCAGTTGTCACAACGGTCGACACTCCCGTCGCACCGGCCACTGCAAGCGCGTGGCTGGCTTGCCCTCTATTCGGGTGACCGACGCACCGCACTCGAGTTCTTCCTCGCCGCCGGCCAGGCGGCGGCCCTCCGGGGAATCCGCAACCCGGCGATCACCGACTGGCGGATCGGCGCCGCTCGGGCGGCCGCCGGCCTCGGTGATCACCGCCAGGCACTCGACCATGCCGAGACCGCTGTGCAACTCGCCCAACGTTTCGGAGCCGGTGTGCCACTGGCTCGTTCACTCGCCGCACTGGCGTGTGCCGTGTCCGACCAGCAGATCGAACTGCTCGAGGAAGCGCTCGAGCTGGTGTCCGATGCGTCCGCCCCGGGTCTGGAAGCCCAGATCGCACTCGAATTGGGCCGAGCGCTCCGCAAGCATTCTGCCGCCGACGAAGCGATCGGCGTCCTCCGTCACGCAGGGGACCTGTCGCATCGTCTCGCGGCGCCGCGACTCTCGGAGCGGATCATCGCCGAGCTACGAGCTGCCGGCGCACGGCCGACACATCTCGCGCTCAGCGGCGCCGAATCCCTCACCCGGGCACAGGCCCGGATCGCCCGCCTGGCCATCGATGGGTTCACCAACGTTCAGATCGCCGCCCAGCTCTTCATCAGCGTGAAGACGGTCGAGAGCCACCTCGCCCGCACCTACGCGAAGCTGGGGGTGCACTCCCGCCGGGATCTCCCCACGGCGCTCGCCGACGTCGACGATCCCCACGACGACACCCGCGGCGACGCCCGCGGTGACGCCCTCAGGCACACCGACGCCTCCACGCGTCCAGCTCCAGGTGCTTACGAATCACGCTGATTCCGGCGGCAGCGGCACGGGCACACGCCCTCGGGGACACCTCGGTGTATTCCGCGTCGAACACGGCTTTGCCCTTGGCAGTCAGGACGTCATAGGAACCACACCACCCCTGTTCGATGCACTCTTCGGCTATCGCGAAGTCGATGTCATCGGCCAGATCGGGGACCAGGTCGGGGACGTTCTTCAAGCCGAAGGCGAGCCCACGCGCATGACACTCCGCGATCAGCCAACGAATGAACGTCAACTCATCCGCGCGGGTGATCGCAAACCCCGAATCGTTGTCGTAGGCATCCACCAGGTCGGCCTCGACTCCGTCGAATCCCTTGTTGCGACACAGGTCGAGTCGCGCCTCGAAGATCGGACCGAGCAGATCGAGACGACGGATGTCCAGGTAGTGCTCCTCGTCCCATCCCTGCACGGGATTCCCCACGACGACATCGGGGAACGACCCACTGTCGGGCCGGCCGGGCTCGACGGCGCCCATGTCGAGATAGCACACGACCTTGGCGCCCTGACGATGCAATGCCGCCACCTCCGCCGACGACGTCTCGAAACCGTCGACGTCGAACACCTCCGCAGCAACCGAACGGTCGATCGGACCCGTCAACTGCCATTGCCAACTCAGACCCGCCGGCGGAGACCAATGTCGCGCACCCTTGCCGGCGGTCTCAGCCATCGGCTGACTCGCCGCAGGTGATCGATGGTCCGCTCGGGACTGCCCCGCGCTGCCACAACCGGCCGCCGCGGCGAGCATCGCGATCCCCAACCCGATCGCGACGAAGCGCAGCGAGATCGGCCGTCGGTTCAGTTGCCACACGCTTCGAGCCGATCGTTCCAGAGCGACACGATCGCATCGGCGAGTGAGAAGCGTGGTGTCCACGAGAGCACGTCGCGGGCTGCACCGATGTCTGCCTGCTGCCAGACCAGCCCGCCCGAACGCAGCGGTTGGGCCTCGGATTCGATGATCGGACCTTCATAGCCTGCAGCGCGAGCGAGCATCTTCACGAGCAGGCGACTCTGCACTGCGAAACCACGCGCAACGTTGAACAGCCCGCCGCGCGCGGACGTCGAGCCCCCCGAGGCGACGACCGCCCAGGCCACGTCGCGCACATCGATGTAGTCGCGGTAGCTGGACAGCGGGCCGAACTCGACGGCGGCCTCGTGCTCGTG
>DASSYG010000271.1:0-8192 GCA_035703405.1 Acidimicrobiales bacterium
TGGATGTCGGCCTCGATTATCTGTCGCTGTCGCGTTCCGCGGCGACGCTGGCCGGCGGTGAGGCGCAACGGATCCGCCTGGCCTCCCAGATCGGTTCTGGTCTGGTCGGCGTGCTCTACGTGTTGGACGAGCCGTCGATCGGGCTGCACCAGCGAGACAACCACCGGCTCATCGACACGCTCGAGCGGCTGAGAAACCTGGGCAACACCGTCCTCGTCGTCGAGCACGACGAAGACACGATCCGGGCCGCCGATCACATCGTCGACATCGGCCCCGGAGCCGGCGAGCACGGCGGCGAGGTCGTCTTCGAGGGCACGGTCAAGGGATTGTTGCGATCCAAGGACTCGTTGACCGGTAGGTACCTGTCCGGCAAGCGTTCGGTCCCCGTACCCGAGTTGCGTCGTAAGCCGGGCGAGTCGTGGTTGACGATCCGCGGCGCACGCGAACACAACCTGGCCGACATCGACGTCGAGATCCCCTTGGGTTGTCTGGTCGGGGTGACCGGGGTGTCGGGATCGGGCAAGTCGACGCTCGTCAATGACATCCTGCTGCGGGTGTTGAAGCAGCGCATCTACCGGTCACGGGTCGCGCCCGGCCACCACACCCGGGTCGAAGGCGCCGACGCACTCGACAAGGTGATCGACATCGACCAGTCACCGATCGGACGGACCCCACGTTCGAACCCGGCCACCTACACCGGCGTGTTCGACCGGATCCGGAAGCTCTTCGCTCAAACGCCCGAGGCGAAAGTGCGTGGCTACCAGCCGGGGCGGTTCTCGTTCAACGTCAAGGGCGGGCGCTGCGAGGCGTGTCGCGGTGACGGGACCATCAAGATCGAGATGCACTTTCTGCCCGACGTCTACGTGCCCTGCGAGATCTGCAAGGGCGCCCGCTACAACCGGGACACCCTCGACGTCACCTTCAAGGGTAAGAACATCTCCGAGGTGCTCGAGTTGTCCTGCACCGAGGGGCTCGAGTTCTTCGCCAACCAACCGGCGATCGCCCGCCACCTGCAGACGCTCGTCGATGTCGGTCTCGGCTATGTGCGGCTCGGTCAGCCGGCCACGACCTTGTCGGGTGGTGAGGCCCAGCGCATCAAGCTCTCGAGCGAACTGTCGAAGCGATCCACCGGTCGCACCATGTACGTCCTCGACGAACCGACCACGGGTTTGCACTTCGAGGACGTCCGCAAACTGCTCAGCGTGCTGTCGCGCCTGGTCGACCAAGGCAACTCCGTGCTCGTGATCGAGCACAACCTCGATGTGATCAAGACGGCGGACTGGTTGATCGACCTCGGGCCCGAAGGCGGTCGGGGTGGCGGGACCATCGTCGCGGAGGGCCCCCCGGAGATCGTCGCGAAGACGCCGGGGAGTTACACCGGCGAGTTCCTCGCCCCGCTGCTCGGTATGGCCTGAAGGACCTGATCAGCCGGCGGTGATGTCCAGCATGCGCTGCAGGGCGATCCGGCTCCACTTGGCATCGTCGGCGTCCACCACGATCTCGTTGTGGACCCGCCCGGCGACGAGTTCGTCGAGGATGTAGGCCAGGTGGGGCTGGTCGATCCGGAACATGGTCGAACACGGGCACACGTCCGGATCGAGCGACTGGACGAACTTGTCAGGGTTGTCGTTCCTGAGCCGGTTGACCAGATGGATCTCGGTGCCGATGGCGATGTGCGCTCCGGCGGGTGCCGCTTCGACGGCGTCGATGATGTAGCTCGTCGAGCCGACCGCGTCCGCGAGACGACAAGTCTGCCACGGGCACTCGGGGTGGGTGATGACGATCCCGTCGGGGTGTTCGGCCCGGAAGTCCTCGATCTGGGCGGGGGAGAAGCGCGTGTGGACCGAACAGTGGCCCTTCCACAGCAGGAACGCCGCTTCCTTGCAGTCGGCCTCGTCCAGACCGCCGAGGTCGAGGCGCGGGTCCCAGACCCGCATGTCGGACTCGTCGAAACCGAGGTCGTGCCCGGTGTTGCGTCCCAGATGCTGGTCGGGGAAGAACAGCACCTTGTCGCCACCGCCGGTCGCGCCGTTGGTGTCGATACCGGCGTGGTCGCCGCGCCCCAGCGCCCATTCCAGCATCGCCTTCGCATTGGTCGACGTGCACACCGCACCGCCGTTACGGCCGACGAACGCCTTGAGCGCCGCGGAGGAGTTCATGTAGGTGATCGGGACGACACGCTCGATGTCGGTGACCTCGGCCAGCGACTCCCATGCCTCTTCGACCTCTTCGAGGTCGGCCATGTCCGCCATCGAACAACCGGCGTTCAGATCCGGCAGGATCACCGTCTGGTCATCGGAGGTGAGCACGTCGGCGGACTCGGCCATGAAATGCACGCCGCAGAACACGATGTAGTCGGCTTGTGGGCGTTGCTGGGCGAGCACGCTGAGCTTGTAGGAGTCTCCCCGCGCGTCCGCCCACTGGATGATCTCGTCTCGTTGGTAGTGGTGACCGAGGATGAACAACCGCTCGCCGAGTTCGGCCTTGGCGGCGGCGATCCGAGCGCTGAGTTCGTCGTCGGATGCGTCGCGGTAGTCGTCGGGTAGGGGGGTCTGGAGTCGCAGCACCTTGGAGTGCCTCCTGAATGTGAGGGAGGTTCCGAGGTGAGTGCCGGTGGGGACAGCCTGGTCGCCACGCCACGGGGATGTCGGCTTCGGAACCGATATGACGCCGGAAACCAGGCCGACGTGTGAGGTGAGCATAGCCCCACTGCACGACAAAGCCAGGGCATCGGTCCAGGTTGGTCGACCTCCCTACGATGGAGGCGTGGTACAGCGCCCGCCAACCGGAACGATCCCCACGACTCCCGGGTCCTACCAATTCTCCGACGGCGACGGCCGGGTCATCTACGTCGGAAAGGCGAAGAACCTGCGGAGCCGCCTGTCGAACTACTTCGCGGACCCCAGAACACTCGCGCCCCGCACCGCGCAGATGGTGGCCGCGGCCGAATCCGTCGAGTGGATCGAGGTGCGCAACGAGGTCGAGGCGTTGGTTCTCGAGTACAGCCTGATCAAACGGTTCCGCCCCCGGTTCAACGTGCGGCTCATCGACGACAAGTCGTATCCGTATCTGGCGGTGACCGCGTCGGACGAGTGGCCGCGCCCGATGGTCATGCGAGGCAAGCGACGCAAAGGCGTCAGGTACTTCGGGCCCTACGTCCACACCAAGGCGATCCGTGCCACGCTGGATCTGCTGATCACGACCTTTCCCCTGCGCACCTGCTCGGATGCGAAGTTCACCCGTCACCACAAACTCGGCCGGCCCTGTCTGCTCTATGACATCGGCCGATGTTCGGGGCCCTGCATCGGCGCGATCAGCGCGGAGGACTACGCCGAGTTGACCGCGCAACTCATCCGCTTTCTCGAAGGCCACGACACCGAGATCGTCGCGCGCCTCGAATCCGAGATGGCCACCGCGGCCGAGGAACTCGAATTCGAACGGGCCGCACGGCTCCGGGACCGACTGGAGAACATCCGCAAGGTCATCGAACGCCAGCAGATGGTGGCCGAGCGCAGCGAGGACTTCGACGTCGTCGGCATCGCGGACGACGACCTGGAAGCGGCGGTGCAGATCTTCCACGTGCGCGCGGGGCGGGTTCTGGGCCGTGCAGGATTCATCCTCGACAAGGTCGAGGACATGACCCCCGCCCAGCTCGTCGCCCGCACTCTCGAAGGGCTCTATGACGAAGAGCCGGTTCTGGGATGGCCCAAGAAGGTGTACGTCCCCGAGTTGCCCGAGGGCCTGGCGCTCTATACGGACTGGCTGAGCGGGCTGCGCGGTTCGAAGGTCGCGATCACCGTCGCGCAGCGGGGCGCCAAGCGTCGGCTCGCCGAGACCGTCACCCTCAACGCCTCCGAAGAGTTCCTGCGTCACCGACTGCGGCGCTCCAGTGACCACAACGCGCGGGCCAAGGCCCTGAACGAACTGCAACAGGCGCTCGATCTGCCGATGTCTCCCTTGCGGATCGAGTGCTACGACATGAGCCACCTCCAGGGGACCGACTACGTCGGCTCGATGGTCGTGATGGAGGACGCCCTGCCCGCCAAGCAGTACTACCGGCACTTCAAGGTGCATGTACCGGGCAACGACGACTTCGCTGCGATGGAGGAAGTGCTGACCCGCCGTTTGGAGAGGTTGCTCGCCGACCGGGAACGTCCGGTCGCCGAACGGGGCCGGTTCGCGTACGAGCCGAACCTGCTGGTGATCGACGGTGGCAAGGGACAGCTCTCGTCGGTGGTCGCGGTGTTGGAGCGACTCGGCCTCGACGACCAGATCCCGGTGGTCTCGCTCGCCAAGCGGCTCGAAGAGGTGTACGTGCCTCATCGCTCCGAGCCGGTGATCCTCGACCGCACTTCCGAGGCGTTGTATCTGTTGCAGCGGATCCGTGACGAGTCGCACCGGTTCGCGATCGCCTACCACCGCAAACGACGCGACAAGCGCATGACCTCGTCGGTCCTCGACGACGTGCCGGGCCTCGGGCCGACCCGTCGAAATCGACTACTCCGTGAGGTCGGCAACCTCAAGACGATCCGAGCCGCGGGGCTCGACGACCTCAAGGCACTGAGTTGGCTGCCCGACCCGGTCGCCGAGGCCGTGTACACGCGGCTCCACGACCGCACCGCTCTTGCGCACGACGACAAGGTCCGTCGGTGAGCGATGTCTGGGAACGCCACGCCGAGTGGTGGCAGCGAGGCTTTACCGAAGGCGCCGATACCGAGTACGTGGAACAGATGCTCCCCCTGGCGGGCGCCTGGCTGGCCGGGTTCGACCGGGTGTTGGATCTGGGCTGCGGTGAGGGCCAGATCGCCCGGCAGACCGCCGCGGCGGGTGCCGACATCGTCGTCGGCATCGACCGGTCCCACAACCAGATCCGCGAGGCGACGGCCCGGGCCGGCGCCACCGGATTCGTGGTCGGCGACGCCGCGGTCCTGCCCTTCCGTGCGGCGGCCTTCGATGCGGTCGTGGCCTGTCTGGTTCTCGAGCACCTCGACCGACTCGACGAGGCCGTGGCAGAGATCGCTCGGGTCATCCGTCGCGGCGGGCGATTCGTGCTTTTCCTGAACCATCCGTTCGTCCAGACCCCGGGCAGCGGCTGGATCGACGACCAGGTGCTCGACCCACCCGAGCAGTACTGGCGGGTGGGGGCCTATCTGACCGAGGACTACCGCCTCGAGGAGGTCGAACGCGGCATCGAGATCGGCTTCCACCACCGGCCGCTGTCACGGTACGTGAACGGACTCGCCGACGCGGGGCTGGCGATCGAGCACATGATCGAACCCGCCCCGCCGCCGGGTTTCGTGGCCCAGGCTCCCGAGTACGAGGCGATCACCGAACTGCCGCGCCTGCTGGTGTTGATCACCCGGCGCGGATGACCGTGCTCAGCCGCCACGTCCGGCGTAGAGGCTCACGTGCCACCGACCGGTGGTCTCGGGCCTCGTCGCCAGCACGGTCACATCCAACAACCACCTGAGCACGTTGTCGTGCGGCTCGGCTGCGGGCACCGTCACGAGTAGGCCGCGACGCGGGGAGTCCTGAGAGCGGCGCCACCCGTCGGGGAGTGGGAGGTTCCAGTCGCCGAGGAGCGGGCTGAGCCGCACCCCGAGCGCGTGCTGGACACCCATGTTCTGGGGACCGTCGGGCGCATCGGCCGATGCGGGCATCCACGTCGCCAATGCGGCCTCGGGACTGTTCCGGCGGAAGTACTGGGTCAGCGCGGAGCGCGTCGGCGGTTGTGCGTCCGGTGAGATCTCCGGCTGAATGTTGACCCACCCGCGGCCGGCTCGTGCAAACGACGCCATGGCTCGGGTGACCGGCTCGATCCGATCCCGGTCCTCGAGGTCGATGATGTCTGGATGCAGGGCCATCGGGAGAGTCCTCGGGCTCACAGGGCGCCTGGAGATCCAGGCGAAGGGCTGACCACGCAGCGTACCGGTCACACCGGGGCGCACCCCGGCAGGCAGACTGAAGACGTGATCGACGAAGCCGAATTGGATCGACGCATCGACCAGGCACTCGCCCGTCAACGCGCCGAGCGGGCAGCCGTGCCCGTCGCGGACACCACGATGTGGTTGTCGCACCACTGGCCGGCGCGGTACGACCGTTGCGCGGTCGTCGCCGGACGCCACGTCTGTCGACGCTGTCTGGTGCTGTACCCGGTCGCGATCGCCGTCGCCGTACTCACAGGATTCGGGGTGACGTGGCCGGATGGCTGGGACGTGTGGGTCTTCTGGCTGCTACCGATTCCCGGGGTACTCGAGTTCTGCCTCGATGCACTGGGGGTGATCCGGCACCGGCCGTGGCGTCAATCGATCGTGAGCGCCCTTCTGGCGGTCGCATACGGCAAGATCCTGTGGCGCTACGCCAACGATCCCGGCGACGCACTGGTCTGGTCGGTCGTGTTGGTGAACACCGGCATCTGCGGGATCGTCGCGCTGCTCGCGGCGGTGCTGAAGCGAAGTTGGATCGATGTCGAAGCTTGACGTCCGACGGCGACGCACCGCGGGTACGGTGAAGCCGAGTGGTTGAGTTTCTCGTCATCACCGGTCTGTCGGGCGCTGGTCGCTCCAGCGTCGCCGACGCGGTCGACGATCTCGGCTGGTTCGTGATCGACAATGTGCCGCTGCCGTTGTTCTCGAAGATCGCGGAGCTCACCCAGGGCCTCGGCGAACCCTTCGACCGGGTCGCGTTCGTCCTCGGGACCGGCGCCAGAGGAGGGGAACGCCCCGGCGCGCTGGTCGACGCGATGACCACCCTGCGCACCGTGGGCGACCTTCGTGTCGTCTTCGTGGACGCCGCAGACGAAGTACTCGTGCAGCGCTACGAGGAGACCCGACGACGACATCCCCAACCGACCGGCGGTTCGCTGCTGGACGCGATCCGGATCGAGCGAAGTGGGCTGGAACCGGTTCGCGCCGCGGCGGACGTCGTCATCGACACCACCCAGATGAACCTGCACCAGCTCCGCGCCCACGTCGCGTCGCTGATCACCGCCGATGCGGGAGCGGGACTGCAACTGCGGGTCTCGTCGTTCGGCTACAAGCGTGGGGTGCCGGTCGACATGGATCTGATCCTTGATTGCCGGTTTCTCCCCAATCCCCACTGGGACCCCGAGCTGCGGAGCCTGAGTGGCCTGGACGAAAAGGTGCGGGAGTTCGTACTGGGCCAGCCCGGGACGGAACGATTTCTCGATCAGCTCACCGAGATGCTCGGCGACCTGCTCCCGGCGTACGCGAAGGAAGGTCGATCTTTTCTGGGCATCGCCTTCGGGTGCACCGGCGGGCGTCACCGGTCGGTCGCCATCGCCGAGGAATTCGCCCAGCGACTCCGGAAACTCGGCTACGACGCGCCCGTCACCCACCGCGACATCGACCGGTGATCGGTGCACATCGCCGGTGTTTGTATGATCATGGCGTACCAGACCCGCATCGCGCCGCCGTCCACCTCGCTGGGCGGACCGTCGAGTTGACCGGTCGGTCCGTTCCACACCTTCGACAACGACGAGGATGAGTGCACCAATGACCATTCGGGTTGGCATCAACGGCTTCGGCCGGATCGGCCGCAACTTCTTCCGGGCGGTACGCGCCCAGGGCGCCGATATCGAACTCGTGGCTGCCAACGACCTGGGGTCGATCGACCAGATGGCCGCCCTGCTCGAACGTGACTCGGTGCTGGGGCCGTTCAAGGGTGACATCGGAGTGGTCGACGGCGGTATCGAAGTCGACGGACACACCATCAAGATCCTCGCCGAGCGCGAACCGGGCAAGCTGCCCTGGGGAGATCTCGGAGTGGACCTCGTCGTCGAATCGACCGGGTTCTTCGCCACCCGTGACAAGGCCGCGGCGCATCTCGACGCCGGTGCCCCGTTCGTGATCGTGTCAGCCCCCACCAAGGAAGCCGACGCGACCTTCGTCGTCGGCGTCAACGAGGACACCTTCGACCCCGCCAACCACAAGGTCGTGTCGAACGCCTCGTGCACGACCAACTGCTTCGTGCCGATGGTCAAGGTGCTCGACGATGCGTTCGGCGTCGACCGGGGCCTCATGACCACCGTCCACGCCTACACCGGCGACCAGGTGCTCGTCGACGGGCCGCACAGCGACCTGCGCCGGGCACGCGCCGCGGCGATCAACATCATCCCGACGTCGACGGGTGCCGCTCGCGCCACGAGCCTCGTGCTCGAGGCGATGAAGGGC
>DASSYG010000101.1:0-2097 GCA_035703405.1 Acidimicrobiales bacterium
CAAGGTCCACGCATCGGTCACCTGCGGCGCAGCGGCCATCCCGAAGTCCGAGAACCGCACCGTCACCTTGCGAGGAACGCGGGAGACGTTCGAGGCCGAGACGGCGGTTGCCCCACCCGTCAACGGCTTCGCCAGGATCCACAACCCGGGGCGGGACCCGTGCTTGTGGCCCTGGACCCCGAGGGGATCCTGGTTGATCGCCAGGATCTCCGGGTTCAGCAGCATCGCCAGGTCGAACTCGGTCGAATGCGCGAGGTCGTGCGATGCCAGCAGCGGTGCGGCCATCATCGACCACAACGAGAGGTGCGTCTGAATCTGCGTCTCGCTGATGCCGCGGAAGTGCCAGATCGTGCGCTTCTTCTTGGGGGTCCGGAGCACGCCGGTCGACTGCCCCTGGCCCCGGTTGCCGACCAGCAGCATGTCGGGGTCGTTCCAGTGCCCAGGGCCCGCATGCGCGTCGAGCCCGATGTTGACGCGGGCGAGCCCGCGCACCCCGAGAGGACCCCAGCTGAACGTGTCGAAGATGTCCGGGGTCGTCCGCCAGTACGACGCGCCGAGGTCCTCGGCCCAGCGCCAAGGCCTGCGCATCCCCCACTCGCAGACGCTGAACACGATCGACCGACCGGACGATGCCAGAGCCCGGCTCATCGCCCCGTAGCGCTCGATCGCGACGGCACGTTGCGGAGGGGCGTGGCAGTAGTCGTACTTCAAGAGATCGACGCCCCAGGCGGCGTATGTCTGGGCGTCGATCTCCTCGTGTCCGAGGCCGCCGAAGCACCCTCCACAGGTGAGCGGCGCGGCATCGGAGTACAGACCGAGCTTGAGGCCGAGACGGTGCACGTGTTCGGCGACCGCCTCGATGCCGTCCGGGAACGTGACCGGGTTCGCCCGTGGTCGACGATCGTCTCCGCGGCCCTCGGCGTGCCAGTGGTCGTCGATGTTGATGTACGAGTAGCCCAGATCGCGCATGCCCGTCTCGACCATGGCGTCGGCCATCGCCATCACGACCGTCGCGGTGACGTCGGTGCCGTAGACGTTCCAGCTGTTCCAGCCCATCGGGGGCGTCAACGCCAACTGGTCACCGAGGCACAGCTCGACGGTCTCGTCGATCTCGCCGCGCTCGTTCGACACCCGCACCCCGATCGCGATGGATCCCGGGTCGGCCGGGGCGATGCCACGGATGATCCCCTCGTCGTCGACGGTGAGCCCGGCCGGCAACCCGGTGACCTGCCAGGTCAGCGGACGCTCCCCGGAGACGGCGATCGGATGGATGACCTCGGTGCCGGGGCGACACCCGACGCGGCGAGCGCCGTGCAGCCGGGGCGGACCCGAAAATGGGTCGAAGCGGGCGGGTGGGGAGTTCACCACGGCGTTCAGGCGGGTTCGATCTTGACGAGCATCTTGCCGATGTTGTCGCCGCCCAGCATCCCGATGAAGGCGTCCGGTGCGTGTTCGATCCCGTCCACGACGGTCTCCCGGAACGTCAGCGAACCGTCGGCCAACCAACCGCTCACCTCGCGCTCGAAGTCTGCGGCGACGTCGAAGTGGTCCGACACCAGGAAGCCGCGCAGCAGGGCGCGCTTGCCGATCAGCATCGGAAGGTTCGCAGGACCGGGTACCGGAGCGGTCGCGTTGTACTGCGCGATCGCACCGCACATCGCGACCCGACCGTGCACCCGCAGGTGGGTGATCGCCGCTTCGAGATGATCGCCGCCGACGTTGTCGAAGTACACGTCGATGCCATCGGGCGCAGCGTCGGCGAGTTGGCCGACGACGGGTCCGTCCTTGTAGTTGAACGCCACGTCGAAGCCGAGCTCGTCGGTCACGTACGAGACCTTCTCCGCGCTTCCGGCGCTGCCGATCACGCGGCTCGCCCCCATCAGCTTGGCGAGCTGGCCGGCCACGCTGCCCACGGCGCCGGCCGCGCCCGACACGAACACGACCTCGCCCGCCACGAGCGTGGCCACCGACCGGAGGCCCGCATAGGCGGTGAGCCCCGTCATGCCGAGTGCGCCGAGGTAGGCCGACAGCGACACGTTCGAGGCATCGACCTTGCGGAAGGTGTGGGCGTCGGCGACCGCGACGTCACGCCAACCG
>DASSYG010000203.1:0-8550 GCA_035703405.1 Acidimicrobiales bacterium
AGCTGGGTCTGATCGAGCATCGCGAGCACATAGGACTGGTCCTTGGCCATGTCGACGCCGCGGCCGATTCGCCGGATCTCACCGCCGGGTTCGGTCACGACCCGGGCGTGGTGCCCGGTTGCCAGATACGGGAATCCCAGAGCGTGCGCTCGTTCGGCGAGGCGCGCGAACTTGATGTGCCGGTTGCATTCGATGCACGGATTCGGGGTGCGCCCCGCGGCGTGTGCCGCTACGTAGGGCTTCACGACGCGGGCATCGAAGTCGTCTTCGAAGTTGAAGGTGTGGTGTTCGATGCCGAGATGGTCGGCGACGCGGCGGGCGTCGTTCACATCCGAGATCGAGCAACAGCCGCTGTCGGACGCGCCACCCCAGAGCTTCAGCGTCACCCCGACGACGTCGTGGCCCGCCTCGGCCAGGAGCGCGGCGGCGACCGACGAGTCGACCCCGCCCGACATGGCGACCATGATCCGGCGTGGGTCGCTCATGCCGCCCTCGACCCGCGCAGGCGACCGACCGCTTCGGCGACCACGGCGACGGCGTAGTCGATGTCGGCCTCGGTGGTGGTTCGCCCGACCGAGACGCGCATGGCGCCACGGGCGACTTCAGCGGGCACGCCCATCGCCGCGAGCACATGAGACGGCTCGAGGGCCCCAGCCGCACATGCCGACCCGGCCGAGGCTTCGACGCCGGCCTCGTCCAACAGAAACAGCAGTGCCTCGGATTCGACTCGCGGAAAACACAGCTGGACCGTGCCACCGACCAGCCCGCGGCGATCGCCATGATCGGGATCGGCCGGTTCGACCACCTCGCCGACGGCAGCGATCACCGCGTCGGCGAACCGGTCTCGCAACGCCGCGACCCTCGGGGTGATGACGTCCCGTTCGGCTGCAGCCAACGAAAGCGCGCACGCCATGCCGACGGCGCCGGCGACGTTCTGGGTCCCGCTCCGCCGCTCGTTCTCCTGCCTCCCGCCCCGCAGCCTGGGATGCAACGGGGTGCCGTCTCTCACGATGAGCACACCGACCCCGACCGGCCCGCCGATCTTGTGCCCGGTGATCGTCATCAGGTCGACGTCGCCTGCCACCCGACCAAGATCTGACCAGCCGGCCGCCTGCACCGCGTCGGTATGGACCGGTGTGCCCGGTGCCAGGGCGCGCACCATCGCCACCGTCTGCTCCAATGGCTGGGAGACGCCGTTCTCGTTGTTGACCGCCATCAGCGAAACCAGCGCGACGCCACCACTTGCGACACCGGCGACCAGACAACGCTCCAGATCCTCCTGGTCGAGCTGGCCTCGTTCGTCGACGGCCACGGTTCGGCCGCCCAGGTGACGGACCGGCTCGAGCACGGCGTCGTGTTCGATCGCGCTGCACAACACGACACCCGAACGGGCTTCGGCCACGCCGCACACGGCCAGATCGTTCGACTCGGTGCCTCCCGAGGTGAACACCACCTCGCCAGGGTCGACGCCGACGACCGCAGCGATCTCGTCGCGTGCATCGTCGAGCAGCCGGCGGGCACGGCGGCCCGCGGCATGCAACGACGATGCATTCCCGAGTCCGAGCGCGTGGACACCCCCCATGGCTTCGGCCACCTCTGCCCTGATCGGCGTGGTGGCGGCGTGATCGAGATGGACGCGCACCGACTCAAGGTTAGGACGCGTCGGTGTGGCGTCCACATCGGTTCCGCCGCGGTCGGTCCATGCAGCCGAGGACCGTACCTGCCCACTACGCTGACATCGTGCATCTGGATCGTTCGGGCAGACAGGTCCACCGATGAGCGAACTCCGTCTCAATCCACTGACCGGTCGGTGGGTGACGATCGCGACCGAACGGGCGACCCGGCCCGATGAATTTCCCGCGACCCGCCTCGCCGTCGAGGCCGACCCGAACCGCCCGTGCCCGTTCTGTCCGGGCCACGAGGAGGACACTCCTCCGGCGTTGGAGACCTACGGCGACGACGTGCAGTGGCGGGTTCGGGTCGTCCCGAACCGGTATCCGGCATTCTCGGGTGACGAACCGTTGAGCGTCGCGAATCTCGGACCACTGTTCCGCCGCGCCGATGCCAGCGGGATCCACGAAGTGCTCGTGGTCACCCCGGACCACGACGCCACCTTCGCCGACCTCTCCGACGACCAGGTCGCCCTCGTGATGGCGGCGATCAGGGACCGTCTGCGGGCCCACGCCGCGGCCCCGCAGGTCCGCTACAGCCAGGTCATCGCGAACTACGGACGAGAGGCGGGGGCGTCGCTACGCCACCCGCACGGGCAGCTCCTCGGGATTCCCTTCGTCCCGGGCGAGGTCGCCGACGAAGAGGCGGGCTTCCGTCGCTTCGGTGCCGCCTGCGCACTCTGTTCACTCGTCGAAGCCGAGACCGGCGCGGGCCATCGGGTGGTGCACGCGAACGACTCGTGCATGGTCGTGTGCCCGTTCTGGTCCGGCGTGCCCTACGAGATGCTCGTCGTGCCCCGCGCCCACGAGGGGCACCTCCGCGACGCGGACGACGCCACCCTCACCGGTGTGGGCCTCGCGGTGCGGGACGCGCTGGGGAGCCTGCGCGCCAAGGCCGGCGACCTCGCCTACAACGTCGTCGTCCACACCCTTCCCCATCATCACGACTCGCGCTACCACTGGCACATCCACATCGTGCCGCGGGTGGCGAGCGTCGTCGGCTTCGAACAGGGCACCGGCGTGCTCATCAACATCGTCGCCCCCGAAGCAGCAGCCGAACTACTCGCGTACTGACCCCGACGGGGTCTGTCGATCCGAGAGCGGAGCCGTCCCGACGACGGAACGCTGGGTCGCCGACGCTGTTGGCGGGTGGGTCAGCGAGACCTGGGGTGCACTGGCCACCCCTCGTCCGCCGCGCTCGCCGGCGTTGTTCGCCACGAAGACGCTCGCGGCGATGAAGATCACGCACAAGGCGATGCCGCCCGCCCAGGCCACCAGCGACCTGGTACGACGGTCGGCCCCGCGCATCCGCTCGGGCACGTCGACGATCACCAGCCCGGCGATCGCACCGCCGATCAGGCCACCGACGTGTCCACCGACCGAGATGTAGTTGGACAGCCCGAAGGTGATCACCAGGTTCAACACGACGATCCCCACCAGACCGGTGTGCCGGAGCGCCACTCCGCGGGCCTTGGCGATCGACAACAGGGCGCCCATCAGCCCGAAGATCGCTCCTGACGCGCCCACGGTGACCGAGTCGGGCGAGGCGATGAGCGCACCGAGCGAGCCCGCGAACAGCGACGCGAAGTAGATCAGCCCCATCCGGACCCGACCGAGCTGTTCCTCGAAGATGCGACCGAGGATGTAGAGCACCCACATGTTCATGGCGAGGTGGATGATGCCGGCGTGGATGAACCCCGACGACAGCAGCCGGTACCAGTCTCCCTCGGCCACACCGACGTAGTCGGTGTAACCGACGACCCGGTCACCTACGGTCACGACCTTGTTCGGCAGGTTCGCGAACAGGCCACCGTTGGCGATCACCTCGGGCGACGTCGTGAGCAGGTCGTTGGTCTTGTAGACGAGTTGCCCGCCGACCCAGACGACGACGTTGATCGCCATGAGTACCAGGGTGACGATCGGCCGTCCCGCGGTCAGCCCGCGCGCCGAGACGACGCGGGTCTGTTCTTTGGCGAGGCATTCCGGACAGTGGAAACCGACCGATGCCTGATGCATGCACTGCGGACAGATCGGCCGGTCACAGCGTTGACAGACGACGCCAGCGGGAGATTGGGGGTGGCGGTAGCAGGTGCGGACACCCTGTTGTTGTGCGCTCACGGGTCCACCACTCTACCGGCGACCGAAGCTGCAGCACGGGTGCGGCGTGGCCGACTCCTGCTCGCCGAAGGGACCTCGGCGGTCACCCGACGATCAATCGTTGCAGCGCCGCGACCGGGATCGCCGCGAGATCGGGCCGATTCGCCCGCTCGTAAGCCACCTCGTACGCGGCCCGGGCGACCTCACCGACTTGCACGGCGGTCGTGATGTCGACCGCGGCGTCGACGGCGCGACCCAAACGGTACCCGTCCAGAAACGCTCGGGTGTTGCGGTCGACCCACATGGCCGCACCGGTGAGAACCGCGCCGTCTTCGAGTTCTGATTCGACCCGGGCGGCGCGGGTCATCGCCGCCACGTAATCGAACGAGCGCAACATCGAGCCGACATCGAACCATCCGGGCCGGGGGCGTCGCCGCTCCGCGGTGGGCAACAACGGCGCTCCCTCGAAGTCGAGGATCAGCCAGCCCTGGTCGCTGCGAAGCAATTGCCCGAGGTGCAGGTTGCCGTGCACCCGCACGGTCGGCAGCTCATCGTCGAGTTGCTCCCCGCAGCGCGTCGCCCAGACCCGCACCGTCTCCGGGTCGAGTCCGTAGATGCCGAGAGCGATCACGTCGTCGGCCACTTCGCTGAGCAGGTCGTCGCAGGCGACCGAGGTCACGCCGTAGGCATGTTCGGAGGCGACGTGCATGTCGGCGAGCATCCGTCCGATGCGTCGTGCCTCGGCGCTGAAGTCGCCCGGGGAGAGCTGCGGGTCGAGTCCAGATGCGAACAGTTCGCGCAACGACGCCTCGGCGAGATCGAGCCCGTTCGCGGCGCCGGGCAGGAACGGCCGCCGCAGGGCGAGGTCCATGTCGATGTGGCGCCAGGACTCGACGGTTTCCAGCGTGGCACGGAATCCGTGATCCCAGAGCTGAGCAGGCATCTCCACACCGGGGTTGTCCCCCGCCCGGACACGGCGGAACACCTTGCACAACCAGGCCTCATCGGCAACCACCGATGTCGACGTCTTGCCCGCGGTGAGTTTGCGCACGCTGCGCACCCCGTGCAGATCGTCGAACATCTCGGCGAGTGCGACGATCGTCAGTTCAGGGTCGACCAGGGCGTCGTAGGCGAGCCATTCGCTTCCGTCCCCCGCGAGCGTGCCGAGGATCCGAGACGTCGCCCCGATGAGAAACCCCGGTGAGGGAACCGAGGGTCGGAGCCCGATGAGCACCTGATAGGAGCCGACATCCGCGCCATCGAGGGTCGTGTCGAGGATCGCCCACATGAGCCCAGGATTCCCTTCGCGCCAGACCTCGAGGTGACGGACGGTCGCACCGACGTCGACCCGGTCCCCCGCCTGGGTGCGGTTGCGTGCCTCGCCGTGAGCGAACCAGGGCTGGCGCGCGAGGTAATCGGGCAGATACGGGTCGATGTCGGTGGGGGCGATCATGGTTGCAGAGGGCTTTCCGGTACCAGAGTGAACCAGAAGAATCCGTACGGGGGAAGGGTCACGGGCCAACGTCGGGTCGGATCGTCGGCCGAGATGTCACCGAAGGGCACCTGACCGATCATCTCGACCGGTGTCGCCCCGGCATACGCACCGAGGGTGAGCTCAGCCGGTTGGGCGAGCCCGGACAGGTTGTTGATGCACAGCACCGCCTCGACGGTGCCGTCCACCGATGTGGTGTCCCGTCGTACGTAGGCCAGCACGGCGGGGTTCTGGACCCCGACCACCTCGAAGGATCCCGTACCGAACACGGGGTTCTGGCGACGGATGGCGATCATCTTCTGGATCCAGTGCAGAAACGACGACCGGTCACGCAGCGACGACTCGACGTTGTTGGCTTGATAGCCGTACACCGGGTCCATGAGCGGTGGCAGATAGAGCTGAGCGAAGTCGGCTTGGGAGAAGCCGGCGTTGCGGTCGGGCGACCACTGCATCGGGGTGCGTACGGCGTCGCGGTCGCCCAGGTAGATGTTGTCGCCCATACCGATCTCGTCGCCGTAGTAGAGCACCGGAGAGCCGGGCAGACTGAAGAGCATCGCGTGGAACAACTCAGCGACCCGACGGTCGTTGTCGAGCAGGGGGAACAGCCGCCGGGCGATGCCTTCGTTGCGCTTCATGCGTGGGTCGCGGGCGTATTCGGCATAGAGGTAGTCGCGCTCGTCGTCGGTGACCATCTCCAGGGTGAGCTCGTCGTGGTTGCGCAGGAACAGGCCCCACTGGCACCCGTCGGGAATGGCCGGTGTGTCGGCGAGGATCTCGGTGATCGGGAACCGCTGGGCACGCCGCACGGCCAGGTACATCCGGGGCATGAGCGGAAAGTGGAAGCACATGTGGCATTCGTCGCCATCGCCGTAGTAGTCGACGACATCCGCGGGCCACTGGTTGGCTTCGGCGAGCAGCACCCGGCCGGGCCCGAACTCGGCATCCACGGTGGCGCGGATCCGCTTGAGGAAGGCGTGGGTCTCGGGCAGGTTCTCACAGCGCGTGCCGTCCCGTTCGAACAGGTACGGCACGGCGTCGAGCCGGAACCCGTCGAGACCCAGGTCGAGCCAGTAGCGGACGACGTCCATCATCGCTTCGGCGACTTCGGGGTTGTCGTAGTTCAGGTCGGGCTGATGGTGGAAGAACCGGTGCCAGTAGTACTGGCCCCGCTGGGCGTCCCAGGTCCAGTTGGAGGGTTCGGTGTCGGAGAACACGATCGGCACGTCGGCCCAGCGCTGATCGTCGTCGCCCCACACGTACCAGTCGGCCTTGGGATTGGTGGCGTCCTGGCGGGACTCGACGAACCACGGATGCGCGTCGGAAGTGTGGTTGATGACCAGGTCCGCGATGACCCGGATGCCCCGTTCATGGCAGGTGCTGATCAACTCCGCGGCATCGTCGACGGTGCCGTATTCAGGGAGCACGGTGAAGAAATCCGCGATGTCGTAGCCGCCGTCACGCAACGGCGAGTCATAGAAGGGCAACAGCCAAAGGCAGTCGACGCCGAGCCATTCGAGGTAGTCGAGCCGGTCGATGATGCCACGCAGCTCGCCGGTACCGTCGCCGTTGAGGTCGGCGAACCCGCGCACGAGCACCTCATAGAAGACGGCTTTGCGGTACCATTCGGCGTCGTCGTCCAGGGGTGGACGCGGGTTTCGGGCGGGAAGGCTGAGGGTCACCGGCCCGTGAACGTCGCCTTGCCGGGGCCGTGCTCGAGGAACGACGCCACGCCGATGCCGGCATCGTCGGTGGCGAACACGTCGGCGAACAGTTCTTGTTCGAGGCTGAGTCCGGCTTCGAGGGTGCCATCCAGGCCGCTGTCGATGGCGCGTTTGGCGAGGCCCTGGGCAGCCACGGCGCCCTGCGCGTAGCCGGTGGCGAGTTCCCGGGCGCGGTGCAGCACGGCGTCGTCACCCTCGTCACCCTCGTCGGGGTCGACGAGCTCGTCGACAAGCCCGATCTCGAGGGCTTCGGTGGCCCGGACCTGCCGCCCCGAACAGATCAGGTCCTTGGCCTTGGCCGGGCCGACGAGTCGGGCCAGGCGTTGCGTGCCGCCACCGCCGGGGATGATGCCGAGCAGGATCTCGGGTTGTCCGAACTTCGCCTTCGTGGAGGCGACCCGCAGGTCACAGGCGAGCGCGAGCTCACAACCGCCACCCAGGGCGACCCCGTTGACCGCCGCGATCACGATCCGCGGAATGGCCGCGACCGCGTCGAGTGCATCACGGAAGGCGCCGCCGATCTTGCGAGCCTCTTCGGGTCCGGAGAACTCGGTGATGTCGGCGCCGGCGGCGAAGAGCTTCGGGCCACCGGTGATGAGCACCGCGCCGGGCGGGTCGTCGGTGAGACGCTGTGCCACAGCGGCGAGTTCGGCCAACACCGCCGTCGACAAAGCATTGACCTTGCCATTGGCGAGGGTGACGACGGCGACGCCGTCGGATCCGATGTCGACGGTGACCAGACCGGATGACGGAGAAGACGAATCGCTTGCCATGTCGGGCGATCCTAGGAGAACGAGCTTCCCGCACCGTCGCCGATGTGGCTCACCCGTCGGTCGACCCTCCCAGGCGGAACCCACCACCTCCGTGAAATTTGGAGCCCACGGATGCGAGCGCGTCAGTACCTCGGCGACGGTCATCCGCCGATCGCAAGGGTCTCGAGTCAGCGAAATTTGTAGCGCATACCCGCTGAGAGCGGTAGGACACTACAGATTTCGGACGCGACGGAGGTGTACGAGTCGCGCCGATAGGCTGCCGGGTTCACATGCCCTTGATCGAAGACGTTCGGACCGCGTACCGCAAGGACCCCGCCCTCCACGGGGTCCATATGGTGGAGGTCGTCTTCTATTCCGGTCTCTGGGCGATCTGGCTGCACCGGATCGCCCATCGTTTGTGGCAACTCGAAGTGCCCCTCGTCCCGCGGATCATTTCTGTAGGGGCACGGCTCGCCACCGGCATCGAGATCCACCCTGGCGCCACCATCGGACGGCGGGTGTTCATCGACCACGGGGTGGGAATCGTCATCGGCGAAACCACCGAGGTGGGTGACGACTGCGTGCTCTACCACGGCGTCACCCTCGGCGGCCGCGGCTGGTGGGTGGATGAGAAAGGGTCCAAACGGCACCCGACCATCGGCCGCGGCGTCACCTTGGCTACCGGGTCCACGGTGCTGGGCGCGGTCACCGTCGGCGACGGCGCCCGTATCGGACCCAACGCCGTGGTGCTGGACGACGTACCCGCTGGCTGTGTCGTCATCGCTCCCCCGAGCCGCTGCGTGAAGATGAGTGGCCGC
>DASSYG010000210.1:0-2048 GCA_035703405.1 Acidimicrobiales bacterium
GTCGACGGAGCTGGTCGCCTCGTCGAGGATCAGTACGACCGGCTTGGCCAGGAATGCTCGCGCGATCGTGATCAGCTGTCGCTCCCCGGCGCTGACGCCGCCGCCTTCCTCGTCGAGCATCGTGTCGTACCCGTCGGGCAGGGCCCGCACGAAGTGGTCGACGTGGCTCAACTCGGCCGCTTCGATGACTTCTTCGCGACTGGCGGTCGGGTCGCCGTAGGCGATGTTCTCGTAGATGGTGCCGCCGAACAGCCACGAATCCTGCAGGACCATCCCGGTGCGTTCACGCAGATCGTCGCGGGTCATGCGGCGCGAATCCACACCGTCGACGCGGATCGTTCCCGAGTCGACGTCGTAGAACCTCATGATGAGGTTGACGAGGGTGGTCTTGCCTGCGCCCGTCGGTCCCACGATCGCGACCATGTGCCCGGGTTCGGCCACGAGCGACAGGTTCTCGATGAGCGGCTTGTCGGGCACGTAGCGGAACGACACGTCGTCGAAGTCGATGCGCCCGCTGTTCGTCGACGGGGTCTGTGGGTCGACCGGATCGGCACTCTGTTCCTCGGCGTCCAGGATGTCGAAGATCCGCTCTGCCGAGGCCACTCCGCTCTGCAGGAGGTTGACCATCGAGCCGATCTGGGCGAGCGGCTGGGTGAACTGACGCGAGTACTGGATGAATGCCTGCACCGACCCGAGACTGATCGAGCCCGACGCGACCTGAAGTCCGCCGACGACTGCCACCGCGACGAAGTTCAGGTTGCCCAGGAACATGATGCTCGGCTGGACAAGACCGGAGATGAACTGGGCGCGCCAACTCGAGTTGTAGAGCTTGTCGTTGCGGGTGTCGAACTCGTCCTCGACCTCCTGCTGCCGACCGAACGCCAACATCAGTTCGTGTCCGGTGAACGCTTCTTCGACCTGAGCGTTGAGCTTGCCGGTCGACGACCACTGCGCGGCGAAGTGCGGTTTGGATCGCCGGGCGATCAGGACGGTTGCGACGATCGACAGCGGGATCGCCACCAGCGCGATGAGCGTGAGCAGGGGTGAGATCGAGAGCATCATGATCAGGATCGCGATGACGGTCAGCACCGAGTTCAGTGCCTGCGAGACAGTCTGCTGCAGGCTCTGCGACAGATTGTCGAGGTCGTTGGTGACGCGGCTGAGAAGATCCCCGCGCGGGGTCGTGTCGTAGTAGTGCAGGGGCAGGCGATGAACCTTGTCCTCCACATCGGAGCGCAATCGCTTGATGGTGCCGACGACGACGATGTTGAGCAGATAGGCACCGACCCACGCGAGCAGCGCCGATCCCACGTACAGGGCGAGAACGGTCAGCAGTACCTGTCCGACTGCGGTGAAGTCGATGCCGACACCGGGGGTGAGGTCCATCGAGCCGACCATGTCGGCGAACGTGTCTTGTCCCTGCGCCCGGAGGTCGGCGACCGCCTGCTCCTTGGTGGTGCCGGCCGGGAGCATCCTGCCCACGACACCGTTGAAGATCAGGTCGGTTGCATGGCCCAGGATCCGCGGCGCGATTGCCGTGAGGATCACCGATCCGACCGTCGCGGTCAGGATCACGATCATGAAGCCGCGATACGACACGAGCAGATGCAGTAGCCGTTTCATGGACGGCACGAACGACCGGGGCTTCTGCACCGGGGCACCCAGCGGCTGCCTGCCGCCCGGGCCGGTCACGACCGCTCCTCGACGGCGAGCTGCGATCGGACGATCTCGGAGTAGGTCTCGCACGAGTCGAGCAGCTCGGCGTGCTGCCCCAACCCGACGATCCGTCCGCGATCGAGCACCACGATCTGGTCGGCGTCCATGATCGTCGACACGCGCTGCGCAACGATGATCACCGCCGAGGCGGTGGTCGCGGGCCGCAGCGCGGATCTCAGGCGTGCGTCGGTCGCGAGGTCGAGCGCCGAGAACGCGTCGTCGAACAGGTAGACCGAGGGTCTGCGGACGAGGGCCCGCGCGATCGCCAGGCGCTGTCGCTGACCACCCGACACCGTCGTGCCGCCCTGGGCGATCGGGGTGTCCAGTCCCTG
>DASSYG010000286.1:0-6310 GCA_035703405.1 Acidimicrobiales bacterium
GGCAACGACCTCGTCGTCGCCCACCTCGAGGTCGACGGAGTCGACCGCGATCACCGCTGTTGCTCCCGTCCCGAACGTGCGGCCGACGCCGCGGAACGAAACGGTCAGCTCAGCGCCTCGTCGATCAGGTCGTTCGTGTAGAAGTCGGTCGCCTTGGACCCCTTCTTGGCGATCTTCTGTTCGATGAAGCCCTCGATGCCTTCGTCCCATCGTTCGGGCACGTTCACGAGCAGGTTCTCACGACCCGCTGCAAGCCACATCTTGCCGACACCCTGGATGACCGGAATCGCTGTTTTGGGATCGTCGAGCTGAGGCAGGTCCCAATCTTTGCGGACCTTCGGGATGACCGCATCGAGTTCGGGGCCGCCGTCGAGAACGGTGTCGAGTGACTTCTTCATCGCCCGGAGGTAGCCGATCAGGTCGTCGCGGCGCGTCTCGATCGTCTCGCGGCTCGCCACGATGCTCGTGCCCAGCAACGGATTGGTCTTGTCACCGAGATCGTTCAGGTAGGCGTCGGGTTCGGATTCCATGATCGTCGCCGTGGCCTCGTGGGTGGCGAACACCCCATCGATCCGACCTGCCTTGATCATCTCGAACGACGCCGCCTCGTTGCCGACCGCTTCGCGCTTCACCGAGGAGGGGTCCACCTTGGCGGCTTTCAGCACGAAGTCGAGAGTGTTCTCTGCATTGCCCGCGAGCGTCGCCAAGCCGACCGTCTTGCCGGCGAGGTCACCGAGCTCGGGCAACGGAGCCGACTTGGACGACAACACGTTGTAGATGATGCGCTGGTTGACCGTGGCGATACTCACGAACGGCGCGTCTTCCTGCGACACGGCTTTGACAAGTCCGATGGGGGCATTCCGGATCACGTCGACGTTGCCCGCCGCGAGCTGCTGGATCGCCTGGGGGGCGCTACGCGCGAACTGCAGGTCGAGATCGATCCCGTTGTCGGCCATGTACCCGGCAGACTTGGCGGCACAGTCCGCGAAGAACGCCAGATAGAGCGGGAACGGCATCATCGCCGTGAGCTTCGACAACTCCGCGTCCTGGTCACCCGCCTTCGCGCCCGCACCGGCCGAGGTGTCCGAAGACTCCGAATCGGAGCTCCCACACGCGGTGAGCAGTCCCCCGGCTCCGACAACCATTCCGACCGCAAGGCCCTGACGCAGAAAATCTCGACGTGTGTTCATCGCTTGGTACCGGTTCCGATCGAGGTCGTGGCCATCAGGCGTTTTTGGACTCGGTGATTATGCTGCCCGACCGGTCGAATGACAAGGTTTTCCCAGCCGCGGTTTCGACCGGGGCGCGGCGCTCCAGACGGACCCCGTCATCGAGGGACCATACCGACTCGGCGAGGAGTCCGTTGTCCGAGCTGCGCAACGCCTCGGCGACGACCATCGACACCGCGGCCGGGTCGATCTCTCCCAGTCGCGGGTGCGCGCGCAGCACCAGCGTCGTGGTGCCCCGGTCGTCGACCTCGGCGAACTGGAAGTCGCCCGGCCCGCCTCCCAGACGGGCCGGAAGGTCGACCTCGGCAAGTTGGTCGAACAGCTCACCGTCGAGGCTGATGCCTGCGGTCACGACCTTGGAGATGCCCCTGATCTCGGCGACGCGAGTGGTGAGGCCCAGTTCTCCCAGATCACAGTCGCACGCGACCCCGTCGCGCACCACGCCGTAGTCGTCGTTCTCGACGTTCACCATCACCCGGGGCGCCTCGGCGGCCAGACTCGTCCAGCAGAATGCGTCGACATCGGTGCCGTCCCCGCGTGGCCGGCGCCGGGTGATCACGGCCAGGTCCTGATCCCAGACGTGGTACTCCTCGTCTGCGCAGTGCTCACAGCGAATCGCTACGGTCCCTTCGGGGGTGAAGGCGTACATCGCATAGGCGCGCATGCCCGACGCGGTGATGGTCGCGAGCTTGCCGGGAGTGACCGGCTCACTGGCCGGGTTCGCGACCACGCCATCGAGGTCGATGTCGTGATCGATCGCATAGCGGGCCGCGGCCGTGAGTGAACTGGCGTAACCGGTGATGATCGCGCCGCCCGCACGGGCGCGGGCGTCGACGAGCCACGACACGACCGGTTCGGGATCGGTGGTCGGCACGTGTTCGGGTGAGGGCAGCCCCGTCCGGGTCATCGCCGCGAGCGCGGGCAGAAAGCGGTTCGCGGTTCGCTTGTTGTCGGAGATGCCCTCGAGGTCGGTGGGGATCTGAGAGAACCACCGCTCGGGTGTGCTGCCGCCCGCCATGTTCTTCATGACCGCACCGAAGCCGGCCGCGGACGGAAACACCGGAAGCCACACCGCCGCGGGCTTTCCCCGCGCCCCGGCCATCTCGTGTTGGATCGGGCGTTGTCGACCCTGGCGACGCTGCCAGGCGAACGAGAGCTCCACCGGGGTGCCCTTGCCGCTCGACGACCCGCCCGTCGCCGCCAGATAATCGGCACGCGTCTCGGGGTTGAAGAAGTCCGTCGGGCCGAACGAGAAACGGCTGCTGCCCCGTACGGCCTCGACGCGGCCGTGGTATTCCTCGTATGACACGTACACACCGGCATCGCGCAACGCTTCGAGCGCGCCGGTCAGTCCGACGTCGTCGACCATCTCGCGCACGTCACCCGCCTGCAATCCGGCAGCGCTGGCGAGCCGGGCGATCGGGCTTCGCGGGTAGGGCCACACCAGCGAATCGAGATGGGCGAGAAAACGCGTCTCGCGGTGGGCGGCCTCGTCGGACACCACCCGGCGAGCTTCTTCGATGGTCACGGGGTGCTTGGCCAACCAGCGGAGTCCGCGCGCGATCCCTGCGCTACGACGTGCGGTGTCGAGTGTGCCCATCGGGCCTCCGTTGCCCTTCGATCAGAAACCCGCGGGCAGGCGCTCATTCAGCGTCCTCGGCCCTTGACGCGTATTCTAGGCTCGCGAAGTCGGCGGAAGGCCCGCCAACGTCTTCCGGGGGCCGCGTGGTTCCGCAGATCAGTATCTGCATCGTGACAGGGCGTCGGGATGCCGTTCTCGACGCGTGCCTGCAGAGCCTGTCCGCGCAGCAGGATGCGCCTCCCCATGAATTGTTGGTGTGCGCCGAAGGCGACCCCGCGGTCGCCGAAGTCGTGCATCGTCGGTTCCCCGGTGCCCAGGTGGCGTTCGTCGACCGGGCGTTCCCCGGTGCGGCGAGAAACGTCCTCGTCGAACGGGCCCGGGGCGAGCTGTTGCTGTTCCTCGATGACGACATCACCGTCGACGAGGACCTGTTGGCCAGGCTCGCACGGTTGGCCGATGAACACCCTGACACCGGCGTGTTCGGTGGCCCCAACGACACCCCCCACGCGAGTACCAGCTTCCAGTTCGTCCAAGGCGCCGCGCTCGCCTCGATCGTCGGGTCGGGCCCGGTCCGCCGCCGCTACGGGGCACACCCCGAGGGCGTCGCCGACGAGCGCTATTTCACCCTGTGCAATCTGGCCGTGCGCCGTGAAGTCATGGTTCCCTTCGCCACCGACCTGGTGTGTGCCGAAGAGAACGACGTGCTCGAGGAGCTTCGCCGCCGCAAGGTGTCGATGCTGTACTCCCCCGAACTCGTCGCGTACCACGAACGCCGTGCGACACCGATGGGGTTCGCCCGACAGATGTTCAAGTACGGACGTGGACGTGGCCAGTTGTCGGTACGTCGCCCTCGCGACCTTCGATTCCCGTTCCTCGTCCCGACGTTGTTGCTCGCCTACCTCGTGGCGGCGCCACTGCTGACGCTGGCGTTCGGACCGGTCGCGTTGATCGGGGTCGCCGCGTATCTGCTCGCCGCGCTCGCCGGCGCGGCGAGGATCGCCTACACGCTGCGACGCCCGAGTGAGATCGTGTTGGCCTTCTGGCTGCTCGTCGTCATGCACTGCTGTTACGGCGCCGGATTCGTCCGTGGGGTCGCCTCTCGCCGCACCCCGGTGGCCCCCGCACAGGCCCGGCTCTGGGACGGTCCCGATGTGGCACAGATCCTCGGCCGTGCCGGCGTTCCCGGCGTGCCGTCGGTCATCACCCACGCCGACAACCTGACGGCCGTCGACAAGCTGGGCGAGTGATCGGTCCCGCACTCGCGGTCGATGATCTGTGGGTCGCCTACCGCACCCGCTCCCGTTTCGGATGGCGCCAACCGGTCGGCCGCTACGCATTGCGCGGCCTGGACCTGACCCTCGAGCGAGGCAGGTGCCTGGGGGTGATCGGAGGGAACGGATCGGGCAAGACCACGCTGTTGCAGGCAGTGGCCGGCGTGATCCGACCGAGTCGAGGCCGCATCGAGGTGAGGGGGCGGGTGGCCTCCCTCGTGGACCTCTCGGCCGGTTTCCATCGTGATCTCACGGGCCATGAGAACCTGATCATCGGTGGGGTGCTCCTCGGGCTCAGCCGCGCCGAAGTACAGGACCGCTACGGCGAGATCGTGGACTTCAGCGGCCTCGACCCCGAAGCGCTCGATTGGCCGCTCGCCGCGTACTCCGCGGGGATGGGCCTGCGGCTGGGGTTCTCCCTGGTGGTGCATTCTGCACCCGATCTACTGCTGGTCGACGAGGTGCTCGCCGTGGGCGACGACGCCTTCCGGGCCCAGTGTCTGGACCGGATCTCACAGCTCCAGGAATCGGGATGCGCCATCATGGTCGTCTCCCACGACATGGATCTCGTGCGCGAACGCTGTGACGAGGTGGCGGTCCTTCGCGACGGCGAGCTGGAACTGATCGACGACGCACGTTCGGGGGTGGCGTTCTATCTCGAAGCCGGGGGGCGCCGTGACACCGACCCGGCAGAGCTGGGGATCTTCACGCACCGGGGGCGCAGCGCCGCGGCTCGGCGCAGACAGGGGGCGCAGTGACGGGGGCCGATACCACGGCGACCGAACGGCCGGTGACGGTGCGCGAGGCCGGGCAACGGGCGCGCGGGCTCGGGCTGGTCGAAGTGGTGACCAGGCGCGAGCTGCTGGCCACCCTGGTCGAACGCCAGGCACGTCTGCGAGTCAAACGGACGTTGTTCGGCATCGTCTGGCCGGTCGTGTCGCCGATGTTCCTGTTGGCGTTGTACCTGTTCGTGTTCGGTTCGGTGTTCGACGTGAAGATCCACGACTACGGGGTGTACCTGCTCGTGGGGTTGTTGCCGTGGACGTTCCTGGTGCAGTCGGTGCACGATTCGCTCCAGAGCATCTCTTTCGAACCCGACCTCGTGCGACGCGCACCGTTCCCCCTTCACTTTCTGCCGATGGCACGGGTCGCGGTGATGACGGTGCCTTTTCTGGGTCTGCTCGTGGCGTCGATCCTGTATCTGGGCGTCGTGCACGACCGAGGGATCGCCTGGTCGACGCTCCCGATCATCGTGTTGCCGGGCGCCTCGTTGTTGTTGCTGGTCACGTCGATCTCGATGCTGCTCGCCCTACTCGACGTGTTCAACCGCGACTTTCGCTATGTGTTGAACAACCTGCTCACCGTGTGGTTCTTTCTCGTGCCGATCGTGTATCACCGCAAGATGGTGAACGGTCCGGTCCGCACGATCACCACCGCGGACCCGATGCGTTGGATCATCGACCAGTTCCGCATGGTGCTCTACGACGGCCACGTCGACAGTTATCTCGCGCCGCTGCTCACCCTGGCCGCGTGTGCCGCGTTGTTCGTCGTGTCGCTCCAGGTGTTCCGGCGACTCGCCGTCGACCTCGCCAAAGAAGTGTGACGTGGACTCAGTCTCGGCGAGGGGTGGCGTGGAACGCGACGAAATGGCCGCTCACCGGCGCGACCCGGGTCGACGCGAGTCGATCCCAGCGGGGCAGAACGTTGCGTTCGTACCAACCGAACGCGGCGAGGCGCGTGCCGATCACGTGAGGCGCATGCAGCAGATGCGCGGTGCGCGCCACGTCGAACCCGGCCCGCTGCAGCGCGGCACGGCCACGCTCCTCGTCGTAGGTCGCGCCCACCTCGAACGGCACGAGACCGCTACGGCGGGCCAGACCGGCAGGCAAGGCGTTGCGCAACCTGACGAGCGGATTGCGTGGATTGTCGAGGGTGAGGACGAGCTGACCACCCGGGGCGAGGACCCGACGCAACTCGAGGAGCGAGGCGTCGATCTCGTCGGGGAGTTCGAAGTGGTCGAGCGTCGACGTCGACAAGATGCCGTCGACGGACCCCGCCGCGAACGGCAGTGCCCTGACGTCCGCCGCCAGCACCGACGCGGTGCCCAGATGGGCGGCGGCGCGGGCCACCTCGGGCGACAGATCCGAACCGATCCATGTGGCCGAACCCAGGCGCGGCAGCAGCGCCCGCTCCCGGGCGCGCTCCTCGAACAGGTCGGTCTTGAGCCA
>DASSYG010000302.1:0-8278 GCA_035703405.1 Acidimicrobiales bacterium
CACGGGCTCTTCACGTCCCTTGGCCGGCACCACGCCGCGTTCGACATAGGGGATCACCCGCTCGGTCGCCGCGTGGGTGGTCGACCCGACGAGCACTTCACCGGGTTGCGCGGCGGTCTGGAGCCGGTTCGCCGTGTTCACCACGTCGCCCATCGCGGTGTAGTCACCGCCCGCGTTGAGCGCGCCGACCAGCACCTCGCCGGTGTTGACACCGATCCGCAGGCGGACGACGCCTCCGAGTTCATCGGTTCGTTCGTCGATGACCTCCTGCATCCGCAGGGCTGCCCGCACCGCACGCTCGGCGTCGTCCTCGTGAGCGACTGGAGCACCGAACAACGCCAAGACGGCGTCGCCGATGATCTTGTCGACCCGCCCACCGAACGTCACGATCTCGGCGGTCATCCATTGGAAACAGCGGTCGACGAGGTGCTTGACCTGCTCGGGGTCACGGCGTTCGGCCAGCGAGGTGAACCCGACCATGTCGGCGAACACCACCGTGACGATCCGGCGTTCCTCGCCGTGCACGGCCACCCGCGCGCCACAGGAAGGACAGAACCGTGACGTCGCTGGGATCGTCTCGCCACAGGCCACACACCGCACGGTCGCAAGTGTACGACCCGACCGTGTTCGCAGGATCTTCGGTTTCCACACGATCCCCATTCCCACACCCCATTCCCGCTCCCGCCCCCACCCGAACTCCCGGACATATCCGACTCATCAGGCCGCTCATCGCGCTACATTCAGCAAGCACTCGGGGCCTCAGCCGATGAATCGAGACCGATATCGAGCTCCTCGCCGACACGCTCAGGTTGTGCAGAGGCACCCGGACGTAGTAGCCAATGCTCGGCGCGAAGCGTGGGTCTGGTCCCGCGCGCCGCCCAATATCGTCCCGCCCGTACCGTTTCGCCCGTAGTTGGATTCGTCCAGGCGCCGTTCAAGGAAACGCACATGCCCCAGCTGCTCGCCGCGGAAGGTGGCTACCAGGTTTTCGACCTGGCTAGCCGCGACACCGCGCTGCTCATCGCCTCTCTCGTCATTGCTCTCGTCTCGCTCGCGGTGGCGTTCGTCCTTTCCAAGGACGTCCTCGCAGCCGACGCCGGCAGTGGCGAGCGGGTGGAGATCGCCGACAACATCCACGAAGGGGCGATGGCGTACATCAAACGCCAGTTCCGCACCATCGGGATCATCGTCGTGCCGCTCGCGGTGATCGTGTTCTTCACGGCCACCACCCTGACGAATCCCGAAGACGGCACTACAGCGTTGAGCTTCGCCTCGTCGGGGCTGTTCCGCACCTTGGCGTTCCTGGTGGGTGGCGCGTTCTCGGCGTCGATCGGGTTCCTCGGCATGTGGCTCGCCACGAAGGGCAACGTGCGCACCACCACCGCCGCGACCCGTGAGGACTTCCCCAAGGCCCTGCAGATCGCCTTCCGTACCGGTGGCGTGGCCGGGCTGTCGACCGCCGGGCTGGGCCTGCTGGGTGCGACGATCATCATCCTGTTGTTCCAGAACACCTCGTCCGCGATGCTCATCGGGTTCGGCTTCGGTGGTTCGTTGCTCGCCCTGTTCCTCCGTGTGGGTGGCGGCATCTTCACCAAGGCCGCCGACGTGGGCGCCGACCTCGTGGGCAAGGTCGAAGCCGGGATTCCCGAAGACGACCCCCGAAACCCCGCCACGATCGCCGACAACGTCGGTGACAACGTCGGCGACTGCGCCGGCATGGCGGCCGACCTGTTCGAGTCCTTCGGCGTGACCCTGGTCGCCTCGATCATCCTGGGCGTGTCGGCGTTCTCGACCGGTCTCGGACTCGGCTCCGACCTGGCCGCTCGTGGGCTGGTCTTCCCGGTCGCGATGATGGCGCTCGGCATCGTCGCCTCGATCATCGGCATCTACGCGGTGAAGGCCCGCCCCGGTGAAACCGACGGGCTCAAGGTCATCAACCGCGGCGTGTACGTCGCCCAGGCCATCTCGGTGATCGCCGCGGGCGTCCTGGCGTTCGTCTACATCGGCAACCCGGCCGGCTCGAAGCTCGACCAGCCCGGTGCCCGCATGTTCGGTGCGGTCGTGCTCGGCGTGCTCCTCGGCTTCGTGGTCTCCAAGATCACCGCCTACTACACGTCCGAGAAGTACAAGCCCGTCAAGGACATCGCCACCTCGACCCGGACCGGCCCCGCCACCACGGTGCTCGAAGGCATCGCCAGCGGGCTCGAATCGTCGGTGTTCTCGCTCGTCGCGATCGCTGCAGCCATCGGTGGCGCCATCGCCCTGGGCGGCGGCAACTTCCAGTTCTCGAGCTACCTGGTCGCCCTGGCCGGTATCGGGATGCTCTCGACCACCGGCATCATCGTCGCCGAGGACACCTTCGGACCCGTAGCCGACAACGCCGCCGGAATCGCCGAGATGTCCGGTGACTTCAGTGGTGAAGCCGAGCGCATCATGGTGGGCCTCGACGCGGTGGGCAACACCACCAAGGCCGTCACCAAGGGCTTCGCCATCGGCTCCGCGGTGATCGCCGCGGTCGCCCTGTTCGCCGCCTTCGGCGAGACGATCCTGGACGAAGTCCGGGACCTGCTCCCCGGTTTCGAGGGTTCGTTCCCGATCAACGTCGCCGACCCCCGCGTCTTCATCGGGGCCCTCATCGGTGGCTCGATCGCCTTCATGTTCTCGTCGCTCGCGATCCGTGCGGTGTCCCGCACCGCCGGCACCGTCGTGCAGGAAGTCCGCAACCAGTTCGCCGACGGCCAGATCATGGCCGGCAAGCGCAAGGCCGACCACGGCCCGGTCATCGACATCTGCACCACGGCTGCGCTGCGTGAACTCGCCACCCCCGCGATCATCGCCGTGCTGATGCCCGCAGTGGTCGGTTTCGGGCTCGGGCCGCTCGCGCTCGGTGGTTTCCTCGCCGCCGCGATCATCACCGGACTGTTGATGGCGAACTTCCTCAACAACGCCGGTGGCGCCTGGGACAACGCCAAGAAGTACATCGAGGACGGCAACGAGGGCGGCAAGGGATCCGAGGCCCACAAGGCCGCCGTGGTCGGTGACACGGTCGGTGACCCGTTCAAGGACACCGCCGGGCCGGCACTGAACCCGCTCATCAAGGTGATGAACCTGGTGGCGTTGTTGATCCTGCCGGCGGTGCTCGGCTTCAGCGACACCGAGAAGCTGGCCCAGTTTCAGGATTCGATGGAGCCGATCGCCATCGTGATCGCGCTGGTCGCTCTGGCCGTCGTCATCGGATTCCTCGTCTACTCCAAGCGCCAGGGTTCGGCCCTCGAACTCGAGGAAGCCGGCGAAGCGGCTGCCGCCACCGAGGTCGACGCCCAGCAGGCTGCAGCGGTCATGGCGGGCGACAAGGACGCGATCCTGCTCCAGGCCGTGGAGCTGTGGCTCGGTGACCTGGGACGTGAAGAGCACGACCTGAAAGTGCACCTCGAAGAGGTTCGCTCGACGTTGGCCGAGCCGTCGTCCTGACCGGCTCGTCCCCGACCCGGACCGGTCGATCGACCATGGTCCTCAGATAGGATCCGGCAATGCTCAGCTACCTGTTGGCGCTCGGCCCGGACTTCCTCAAGCCCGAGTTCTGGTTCGACAAGGCCGGTGCTGCCGCTTTCTGGGTGGTCGTGGCGATCATCTTCGCCGAGTCGGGCCTGTTCTTCGGCTTCTTCCTGCCCGGTGACTCACTGCTGTTCTTCACCGGCTTCCTGACGTCGCCGGCCGCGATCGAATCAGGTGGCAGCATCGGCGAGTTCGCCGCGCAACTTCCTTCGATCTGGGTGATCCTGCCTGTCCTGTTCGTCGCTGCGGTCGTGGGCGACCAAGTCGGTTACGTCTTCGGCAACAAGGTCGGTGGCGCGCTGTTCAAGCGTGAGGACTCCCGGTTCTTCAAGCAGGAGTACCTGACCAAGGCCCACGACTTCTTCGAAAAGCACGGTCCGAAATCGATTTTCCTCGCCCGGTTCGTCCCGATCGTGAGGACCTTCACCCCGATCGTCGCCGGCGTGTCCGACATGCACTACGGCACGTTCGTGCGCTGGAACATCCTGGGCGGCTTCGTCTGGGCGGTGGGAATCACCACCCTCGGGCACTTCCTGGGTCAGATCGGCTTCATCCGCGACAACATCGAGTACGCGATCATCGCCGTCGTGCTCATCTCGATCTCGCCGATGATCATCGAGGTCATCCGTCATCGCCGGGCGCGCTCGAAGGATGCCGATGCGAACTCGGCCGTACCCGAAGACGCGAACCTGGTCTCGGGCGAAGCCGAAGGCTGACCGAGCCCCGACCCGTCGGCGACCAGGTACCCTTGTACACATGGCCGACTTCGCCTCTCCAGACTGGATCCGCGCGCTGGACGAAGCGGTGCAGGCATCGGGAGCGCTGCGCGAAGCGACAAGTGATGTGTCGCTGACCCTCCGCCAGACGTTGACCGACCGGGACGACGGCGACGTGTCCTGGCACATCGTCGTCGACCACGGCTCCGTGCGGGTCCACCCCGGGCCCGGCGATCACGCGGACGTCACCTTCACCCAGGACGACGAGACCGCACGGGCCATCGGCGCCGGCACGATCAGCGTGCAGACCGCGTTCATGATCGGGCGGCTCCGCATCGGCGGCGACACTGCAATGCTGATGGAACACGCCGCGGCGTTCGACAGTCTCGCCGACCTGTTCGACGAACTGCGGGCCACCACCACCTACTGAACTCGGATCGGTTCTGATCCGCCCGGGAAGACACCCCGGCCGATCGCCGTCCGACACCTTCCAGATCCGACCCACGATGTTCGACAAACTCCCGATCGTCGATCCTTCCCCGGCGCTTGTCGCCCTCGACCTCGCGATCCTCGCGGTGTTCTGTTCCCTCGCCGTCGTGTGGGTCGCCCTGGTACGGGCCCATACCCACAATCGGGCGGCAGTGGTCCTCCACGGGCTGTTCGCCGCCTATCTGGTGGTGCTCGCCTGTGTGGTGTTTCTCCCCCTGCACGGCGTCCGTGCCGCTGCGGCGTCGTTCAGTGGCACCGACCCGCTCGCCCGCGCCTGGTATTGGGGGCTACAACTGCACAATCCGGTGGCGAACGGACACATCCAGTGGCAGCGCCTGGCGAACGTCGTGATGACGATCCCCTTCGGCTTCGGCTTCGGGCTGTTGGCGCCCAGACTCGGGGTGCGACGGATCTTCGCCGCATGCATGGCGTGGGCCGTGTCGCTCGAACTCGTTCAGCTCGGCATCTCACTCGCCCTCGGCATCGTCTACCGGACCTTCGACATCAACGACATCGTCGACAACGTCTTCGGCGCTTGGATCGGACTCGCGTGCTTCGTCACCTGCGCCCTCGTCGTGCACTCGAGCGGCTACGGCGCCGGGGCGCCCGACACGACGCTCCGGGGTTTCGTCGCCGACTCGGTCGATCGCTATTTCGCCGCCCATGAGGCTCGCCGACACGCTGATTCGCGCGCATCGGACGGTGAGTCGGTGGAGTCTCGGCGTGCCGCGGATGATCGACAGCAAACCGGCCGCTCATCCTGATCGGCGCCCATCATCGGTCCGGTCGGATCCTTGCCGATCAGATCAAGCCGAGAGCTGCGACGGTGTCGTGTTCTTCGGCCAATTCGGCGACCGAAGCGTCGATCCGGCCGCGGCTGAACTCGTTCGACTCCAGGCCTTGCACGATCGACCAGGCGCCGTCGGCCGCGGTGCAGGGGAACGACGCGACAAGACCCTCGGGCACGCCGTAGGAGCCGTCGGAAACCACCGCTGCAGACACCCAGTCACCGGCCGGGGTGCCGTGCACCCAGTCGCGCATGTGGTCGATCGCGGCATTCGCGGCGCTCGCGGCCGACGACGCACCACGCGCCTCGATGATGGCCGCGCCCCGCTTCTGCACGGTCGGGATGAACGTGTCGTCGATCCAGGTTTCGTCGCCGACCGCGTCGGCGGCGATCTGTCCGTTCACCTCTGCGTGGTAGAGATCGGGGTACTGGGTGGCCGAATGGTTGCCCCAGATCGTCATCTTGGTGATCTTGTCGACGGTCACACCGAGCTTCGCGGCGAGCTGGGCCTTGGCCCGGTTGTGGTCGAGACGGGTCATCGCACTGAACGCCGATGCGGGCACGCTCGGCGCGTTCCGCTGGGCGATCAACGCGTTGGTGTTGGCTGGATTCCCCACCACCAAGACCTTCACGCCGTCTGCGGCGCCGGCGTCGATGGCCTTGCCTTGCACGGTGAAGATCGCACCGTTGGCCTCGAGCAGGTCGGCCCGCTCCATTCCCTTGGAACGTGGCCGGGAGCCCACGAGAAAAACAATGTCCGCGCCGTCGAAGGCGGCGTTCGCGTCGTCGGTCCTGTCGACCTTTTCCAGCAGCGGAAAGGCGCAGTCGTCGAGTTCCATCGTCACCCCTTCGAGTGCGCCGAGCGCCGGCGGGATCTCGAGCAAAGACAGCTCGACGGGCACATCGGGACCGAGTACCGCCCCACTGGCGATCCGGAAGAGCAGGGCATAACCGATGTTACCGGCGGCTCCGGTGACGGCGATTCTGACGGCGTTCCCTGATGTTGATTTTGACACGTTCTCTGCGCTCCTCACTCACACGGGATGTGGCCCTCCCGATGGTACCCACGGCCTGACCGGCGCCCCCAACGGGCAGTCGGTTCCGTCGGCTTCCGGGTAGGTTGCCCTCATGGACGATCCCGTCTGGGACGCATTCCGCCGCACGAACGTCCGACTCACCCTGCCGACAGGCACGTTCGACATCGCACCGACCGCCGACCTGGCACCCGGGGAGTACCTCCGTGGCTCACCCGGGCCGATCCACATTCTCACCGCACAGAATCCGATGGGCTTGGCCGCGTCCGTCGCGGACAACGCGGCGGCGAACGCCGAGCTCGCCGCAGAGTTGACCGGACAGACAGGCCTCACGGTCTGGCCGGCGACCGGCTACGGCGGCGGTCCGATCGACGCGCCCGACACCTGGCAGGAAGCCGGCTTCGCGGTGGAAGGCCTCGACCGTCGAGACGCGCTGGAACTTGGGATCCGCTACGAACAGCGCGCCATCTTCACCTGGCTTCACGAGCCCGGCGGTTTCCGCCTCGTGGCGTGCGACGGATCCTCCGACGAACCGCGCGGATGGGCCGCCACGCTGACGCCCCGCCCCTGAAACCTGGAGCGAGAGGGTCGTCATTTCACCTTTTCGCTCCAGATTTCGTTGCTGGGAGCTGAGCACCGTCTCCCAGGTCGGCCACACTGGAGGGGTGCGCTACTTCACCGCAGACCTGCACTTCGGACACGAGAACATCATCAGGTACTGCAAACGACCCTTCGCCTCGGTGGCCGAGATGGATGCCGCGCTCGTCGCCAAGTGGAACGAGGTCGTGTCCGCCGACGACGACGTATGGGTCCTGGGTGACGTCGCGATGGGTGCGATCGACGAAGGGCTCGCCAAGGTCGGGCTCCTGGCCGGTCACAAGGTACTGGTCACCGGCAACCACGATCGCTGCTGGGCCGGCAGTACCCGGCGCCACGACGAGTGGATGCAGCGCTACCACGACGCCGGGTTCGCGGAGATCCTCCAGGGGACCGTCGAGACGACGATCGGCGGCCACACCGTGCTGGCAGCACACTTCCCCTACGAAGGTGATTCCCACGACGAGGACCGCTTCACCCGATGGCGCCCAGTCGACGACGGCGCCTGGCTCGTGCACGGCCACGTCCACACCAAATGGCAGGTGAAGGGTCGCCAGATCAACGTCGGGGTCGACGTCTGGGACCACGCACCGGTGAGTGAGGCCACCCTGGCCGAGCTCATCGGCGAATCCGAAGCGCACTAGCCACAGAACCGGAGCATGCCATCGGTCACGTCGCGGCTATCCGGGACCTTCGACCCTGCCCCGTGCCATGTCGAACCGATTGGATGGAGACGAGCCCGCAGACCCGAGGTGGTCATGAATCCCAAGACCGAAACCGAGCCGAACATCGATCGAGTCGCAGGTTTCTCCCTCCTCGGCAGCCTTGGCAAACGGGTCCTGCGACCCGGGGGCGCGGAACTCACCGAACGTCTGCTGGAAGACCTCGGGATCGACCGGGACGACGACGTGGTGGAGATCGCTCCCGGGCGAGGTCGTACCGCCCGGCTGATTCTCGATCGAGATCCAGCGAGCTACGTGGGTGTCGACCGCGACCAGGCGGCCGAGCGCTCTATCACCCCGATGCTCACCGGGCCGAACCAGCACTTCCGCCTGGCGTCGGCCAGCCGGACCGGACTCGCCGACGGCGCGTGCACGGTC
>DASSYG010000324.1:0-15046 GCA_035703405.1 Acidimicrobiales bacterium
CTCATGGCGCCACCCGCCGGCTCGGCGAGGTCGACGATCCCGACCCTTGGTCGATCGAATGGGACGGATCGTGGAACGACGGCCGGTGGCAGCGCGATCCTCGCCGGCCGTGCGGCGCTCGCTGCGAGTTTCATCATGACGGTCGGAGTCGGCGGGACGGTCGGATTCGGCGGGACGGTTGGGGTCGGCTGGACGGTCGAAATCGGCGTCACCGTCGCTCCAGTGGGTCGCGGCGGCTCGCACCCGGGGAGCGACGAGCGCGACCTGGGGATCGGCGAAGTGGGCCAGGAGGTGCTCGAGCCAGCCGGGCTCGGGTACGCAGCCGGCGTCGACGTAGGCGACCAACGGGGTCGTCACGGCTTCGGTGCCGGTGTTGCGGGCAGCAGCCGGGCCACGGTTGCGAGCGTGGCGGATCAGTCGGGTCGATCGACGCCCCGCGAGCGCGACCGTCGCGGCGACGGCGTCGGCATCGGGTGACGCATCGTCGACGACGACGATGCGCGCGCTGCGAACCGGCATGCGCGCCAGCGCCGCGAGCGTCGACGACAGTGCCTGGACGTGGCCGAACACGGGGACGACAACGGTCACGTCGTCGGGGGTGAAGGGCCCGGACGACGGATCGGGATGCGCCATCCCGGTGTCGACGAGCCGGTCGATCACCGCGGACGACACGACCGCATCCAGGTCGATCGGGGCCGCGAAGCGCAGCACCTTCAGGGGCGACCCGCCGACCAGAACCCGCCCGCCGTCCGACCTGCTCAGTGACGAGTCCGGCACCAGGCGCCCCGGCCACACGGAGGGATCGGCGCCTGGGAATCCGCGCCCCCCGGGGGACCCGTCCCCGGAGAAACCGGGCTCCGAGGGAGCGTCGGCGCCCGGTGAGTCGTCGTCGAGGTCAGCCGCCATGAGCGGTCATGCCGGCGTCGACGGGCAGCACGGCACCGGTGATCGCGGCGGCCGCGTCCGAGCACAGATACGCGATCAGCGCCGCGACCTCGGACGGTTCGATGAGTCGGTCGAGCAGGTGATGGCTGCGGAACGCCTCGGCATCGTCGAGGCCGTACACCGCTGCCGACGCGTCGAGGATCGGCGTGCGGGTCGACCCCGGGCACACCACGTTCGCGGTCACCTCGTTGGGTGCGAGTTCGGCAGCCATCGACCGCACCAGCCCGATGACCCCGTGCTTGGACGCCGCATAGGCGCTGAGCATCGGCAATCCCGTCGTTCCCGCAGCGGACGACACCGCGACGAAGCTTCCATGACCGGCGCCTTGGCCACCGGCGGCATCGTCGGCACTCCCGGTGCTTCGCAGAATTGCGGGGATCGCGGCGGTCGCCAGATGCCACATGCCGGTCAAGTTCACCTCGACCTGCACATTCCAGGTGTCGGCGGTGGTTTCCCAGGCGGGATCACCGCCGGCGAGTACCCCGGCGCAGCCGATCGCCGCGTCGAGCCGCCCGAATTCGTCGAGTCCCTCATCGACCGCGTCGCGCAGCGCTCCCACATCGCGCACATCGGCGGTGACGGCCCGGATGCTGCTGGGGGCACGGGCGGCGACCCCGTCGAGTTCGGCCCGGGTGCCGAGGGGGTAGGCCAGACGAGGGTCATCGGCGCAGGCATCGGTGGCGATGACCCGCCACCCCGCACCGGTGAGAGCCGCGACGGTGGCGGCACCGATGCCCCTGGCCGCGCCGGTCACCAGCGCCACGGGAGCGTCGGAGTTGGTGCTACCGGCCATGTCAGTACCCGGACCGCCGCTCGGGCACCGCTTCGCCGGCCGCCCGCGCGGCCTGCTCGCGTTCGTCACGTTCAGCAGCGCGGATCCCGTAACCGAACACGATCGCCGGAGCCAACAGGACCGACCCGATCAACATCGCGGCGACGATGGAATTGACGATCCAGGCCGCGAACCCGACGATCGCGCCGACGACGAAGACCACAACCGCGTAGGCGAACAGGCCGTAGCCGACGCGTTTGCCGATCTTGACGAACCTGGCCAGGCGCGCCCGGTGAGCCAGTACCTCATCGTCGTCGGCGGCCGAGGGAAGCGGGATCATCGCGTCGTGCTGATCCGGTCGAGCTTGGCATGGATGGGCTTGTCGGCCTTGTAGATCGCCGTGAACTGTTCGAACAGGGCGTCGTAGATCGCCTTGTTCGCCGGGTTCGGATGGAAAGTGCGCTCGACGGGCACCTCGGTGGCGAGATCGTCGACCCGGGCGTGACCGAGCGCGACCGAGGCGATCAATGCGGCGCCACGCACGTTCGCCTGGCGCGGGTCGGCCATCTGGTTGATCTCACGGTCGAGCACATCAGCGTGGATCTGACACCACAGCGTCGACAGCGCGCCACCGCCGATGAAGTTCAATGTGTCGAGGCGGTGTTTGGTGAACTTCTCGACCGCTTCGAGCAGCCAACGGCTGTTGAACGCCACCCCTTCATAGGTGGCCCGGACCAGATCGGCGCGGGTGTTCGCCAGACCGACGTGCTGCCAGCCGGCGCGGATCGTGTGATCATCCACCGGAGTGCGTTCGCCGTTCAGCCACGGCGTGTAGATGACCCCGTTCGCGCCCGCGGGAACCTCCGCGGCGAGGGCTTCGACGCGGGCATACGCGTCGTCGGGCTTGGCGGTGCCCAGGGCGTCATCGGCGTAGATCACCTCGTCGATGAGGTGGTCGATGCACGCCCCAGCGGTCTCGTGTTCGTTCACGATGAAATAGCGACCGGGCAACGCGGAGGGGAGGGCCGCCTGGTTGCGCAACAGGTCGGTTTTCTTCCACGGCACATGGCAGCTCAACCACGACGACGTGCCGATGTAGAGGTGTCCGGCGTAGTCGGCGACCGCTCCCGAGCCGACCGCAGCCGAGTGCACGTCGCCGGTGGCGGTGACGACCTTGGTCGTCGGGGTGAGTCCCCAACGCCCCGAGATCTCCGCGGTGATCGTGCCGACGACCGAAGCGGAGGGCACCAGTTCGGGCAGCCTCGCGCGGTCGAGGCCGAACGCCTCGATCAGTTCGTCGTCATAGGCGATGTTGTTGCGGTCGCGGTTGTCGGTGATCCAGTGCAAGGTGATCGCGTCGTGGCTGGAGACCGTCCGGCCCGACAGGCGCAGGTTGAGATAGTCACACGGTTCGAGGAAGGTGTGGGTCGCGTCGTAGATGTCGGGCAGGTTCGCCTTGATCCACAGAATGTGCGCCGCTGGGTCCTTTCCCGAATGGCTCGGGATGCCCCCGGTGCGCTGGATCCACGACCGCAGGCGCCGCACGTCGTAGCCCTGGACCTTGAGCGCGCCACTGGTGACCTTGCGGATCTCGGACGAACCACGCGAGTCCATCCAGATGATCGCATTCATCAACGCCTTGCCCTGGGCGTCGACGGCGACGGTGCCCGACCATTGCGAGGTCACCGCGACCGCGTCGATGTCGGCACGCGGCACCAGCTCACGCTCGAGCAGACGGATCGTCGCGGTGTCGATCGCCCGCCACCAGTCGGCCGGGTCCTGCTCGGCCTTGCCGCCGTCGCCGAGAATGAGCTCGGTCGTCTCGACTTCTGACCCGGCGATCTCCCCGTCGAGACTCACCAGTGCGACTTTCGGCCCACCCGTTCCCAGGTCGATGGCGAGTACGTGGGTCATGAGACTCCTCGGGCGGGGATCTGAGATGTCGAAGATGACACCGCAACCCTAGTTTGAGCTTTGAAATCGGCCGCGAGCGCGTCGGGGCCCTGATGAGCCGCTGCCGGGCGTCGTGTACGGTCGCCGACCATGCCCGTACGCATCGATTCCCTGGACGACCCGGCCGGTGTCACGGTGGTGACCCTGGACCGCCAGGATCGCCGGAATGCGCTCGACCATGCCCATCTGACCGAGCTGCGTGCGGCTGTTCGCTCAGCCACCGACGATGGTGTGCGGGCGCTGGTGTTGACCGGTGCCGGGCGGAACTTCTGTGCTGGCGCTGACCTGTCGACCGTCGAGGACGAAGGGTTCGTCGCGACACTCCGCGGCACGCTCGAAGACCTCCGGACGGCGCCGTTCGCGGTGATCGGGGCGATCCACGGCCCTGCGTTGGGGGCGGGTACCCAGTTGGCGATGGCCTGTGATCTGCGCCTCGCCACCTGCGGAGCGACCTTCGGGATCCCGGCCGCCAAACTGGGGCTCACCGTCGACGCGTACACGGTGCACCATCTGTCCGGGGCTGTCGGCCACTCGGTCGCCCGGGCGATGCTCGTGGGCACCGAGACCTTCGGCGGCACGGCACTTGCCGACTCGGGTTTCATCCACCGTCTCGTCGACGACGACACCGACATGCGTGCTGCCGGCGTCGAGTGGGCGGGCGAGGTCGTCCGACTCGCGCCGCTCACGATCGCCGCGCACAAGGCGATGCTGGCCGACGCCGAGGTGCCCGTCGAGCCGTCGACGGCGGCAATCGAGGCACGACTCGCCGCGTGGCGGAGTGACGATCTGGCGGCGGGGCTCGCCGCGTTCGCAGGCAAGCGACGCCCCGAGTTCCACGGCCGCTGACACCGAGAGGTCGCCGACCGCCCGACGACTGGTGCCGCAGTCGGTCAGCCGCCCGATCGGCGACGATGATCGACGACGAAGTCGCGCAACGTGGCAAGCCATATCGGTGACGCGGTCCGGATACCGACCGGGGCATGGTCCAGGTCGTCGATCCAGGCCCCGAGGGCGTCGACCCGCAGGTCGATGAACCGATCGATGGCCTCGTCGGTGAGCGGGCTGCCCGACTCGGCGACGTAGCCACGCAGGAAGGACGCTCGGAACCGCTCGAAAATGCCCGCCCTACCCGAGGTGCGCTCGTCGAAGAGGACCAGGTACAGCGCGTTGGCGACGTCGAACGCCGGTGGACCGTAGCCACAGTCGTCGAAGTCGAAGATCCGCACGGTGCCCGCGTCCAGGCGAAGGTTGCCGACGTTGAAATCGCCGTGGAGTAGCTGCTGATCCCCGCTCTCGGTCGGCTCTTCGGCCGCGGTCGAAGTGTTCAGTGCAGCGACGGCCGGGAGCGGAAACGGCGCGAGTCGCAGCATCGAGCGGTGCAGGCGCGCCAACGCGGCGCCCATCTGTTCGGCGTCGGTCGCGCGAGCGGGGTCTGGCGGTGCGCCGGCGGCGAAGTCGAAACAGGTCACGTAGTGCTCGACCTGCCCGTCAGTGCAGAGTTCGACGAGGCGCGTCTCGCCGACCGACAACGGACGGCACACGCCGGGGTCGAGTTCCGCGAGCGCCGCGACGACGTCGAGGCGGGTGACCAGAGCGGCGCGGTCGACCAGCGACGCATCCTGGACCTTGACGACCAGGCGGCCCGAAGGGCCGACCGCTTCGAATACCCGGCTTTGGTACCCGCCGTCGAGCGCTTCGATCGTGTCGATCGGCAGTGCCGCTCGGAGTCTCTCGGCCAGATCCATGAGGCGCGAGCTTTCCACGTCGACGACGTCGCCCGGGCTGCACGTGGATCGGCATCCACGTCGTGGTTCGAGCTGCGACCACCGGCAATGGCGGATGGTGGCAGCTTGTACTAAGCTCAACACATGTTGCTAATAGAAATCGACAAGCATTCTCCGCAGAGACGCAGGCGCTCCGGACTGCACCGCCGGCGACAACTGGCCCGTGCGAGTACCGATCGGGCAATCTCGTGAATGCGGTCGCGGTCGCCCTCGGTGGTCTGGTCACGACCCTCGCGGCCGACGATGCACTCGATTCCGATCTGACCGGCGCGAAAGCCGCGTCGCTGGCGCGGGCGGCCCGAGCGGGCATGGCCACCTTGGACGGCGTCGTGTTGACGACCAAGTTCACTGCGGCAACCGATGCGGGAAGCGCCGCTGCGACCTTCGACGCGATCCGCCGAGCCTTCGAACTGGCAGGTGGCTCCGACCGATCCTTGGTGGTCCGCAGTTCGTCCACCGTCGAGGACGCCCGCGACTCGTCGATGGCCGGGCAGTTCGAGTCGGTCATCGACGTGCGCGGCTTCGACGCTTTCTGCCTCGCCGTCACTGACGTCCTCGACTCACGGATCAGGGCCGGGGTCTCCGATTCGCCGATCGCGGTACTGATCCAGCCGTTCATCCGGCCCGAATTCGGCGGGGTGCTCTTCGGCGTCGACCCGGTCTCGGGCCGCAGCGATCGGCGGGTCGTCAGCGCCGTCGCCGGGGGACCGGACCGGCTGGTGTCCGGCGAGGTCCAGGGTTCGCGCTATCTGTTGGACCTGACCGGCAAGGTGCGGTCGTTCACCCCCGCGGACGGCCCGAAGCTGCCTCGTGCCCACCTGAGGCGACTCACCGCGTTGGCGGCCGCTGCTGCGGCCGAATTCGGCGGACCCCAGGATATCGAGTGGGCGATCACCGACGACGATGACCTGTGGCTGTTGCAGTCACGGTTCGTGACGACCGACATTCTCGGGGTGCCCGCCGGGGCCGTCTATGGCCCCGGACCCGTCGCCGAGACGTTCCCCGAACCGCTCACCGCACTGGAACAGGACCTCTGGGTGCCGCCGCTGGCCCAAGCGGTGCGGGCGGCCGTGCTGGTAGCGGGCACTGCCACCCGGGCCCGGGTCGACGCGGGCGACCCGGTCGTCGCCGTGGCGGGACAGGTCGCGATCGACCTGGAGCTGGCCGGGGAGATCAGACCGAAGCGCGCCTGGTGGTCGCGCCTGAACCCGGTGCCCCCGGTCAGGCAACTCAGGGCCGCGTGGCGGGTCGGCCGTCTGCGCGCCGCGGTGCCCGACCTCGGCGAGCATCTGCTGGCTCAGGTCGACGCCGACCTCGAAGCGTTGCCGTCGCTCGACCACCTGTCGAACCGTCAGCTCATTGCGCTACTGCACCGCAGCGGCGGGGTGTTGCGGGCGTTGCACGCCCACGAGATCCTCATCGGCATGCTCACCGACACCGGTCACAATCGGATGACCGGTGCTTCGGTCGCGCTGCGGATCCTCGACGAAGCCCGCCGAGAGGGCATGAGCGACGCGGCGATCGTCGCTGCAAGCCCTGCCGTACTGGCGCTGGCGCCGCCCCATGTAGGGCCCCGCGACTCGCTGCCTTCCGAGGCACTTTCGATACCGCTCGGCACCGACTGTGAGAACGCCAACGACAACGGCATTCTGCGTGAAGCGCTCCGTCTGCGGGTTCGCTGGGTCCAGGAGCTCTCCGGACGGGCCGCCTGGCTGATCGGCGAACGCCTCACCGACCAGGGTGCGATCGAGCACCCTGGCGTGATACGCCACATGACGCTCGCTCATCTCGAGGCCGTGGTGACGCACCGCGCGGTGGTGGTGCCCGGTCTGTTGCACCCGGAACTGCATCGTGCGGGGCCATCGCTGCCGGCCCGCTTCCAGCTCAGCGACGAGGGTCGCCCGGTGCGCGTCGAACGATCGGGTGCGACTTGTGGTGGCACCGGCGCCGGTGGTGGCACCGGGCGTGGGCCGGTCACCCACGACGCCGTCGACCCGCCGCCCGGGTCGGTGCTGGTCACCACCACGCTGCAACCAGGGCTCGGACCGCTCCTCGGTCACCTGGAGGCGATCGTCGCGGAAACCGGTTCGGTGTTGTCGCACCTGGCGATCCTGGCACGCGAGGCCGGGGTCGCAACCGTGGTCGGGTTCCCGAATGCCACCGACGAACTCGCCGAGGGTGTGATGGTCACCGTCGACGGAATGACCGGCCAGGTCGTGATCGTCCCCGAGGAGGACCGATGAGAGTCATCGCTTGGCTCGCCGCCACCTTCACCGCGGTCAGCGCGGCGACCTATACGGTCGTCTCCCTGAACCGCTGGGAATGGAACCGGGCGTTGTTCTTCGGGATCCTGTTCTTGATCGCCGAGGTCGCCATGGTGGGTGGGTTGATCTTGCAGAAGTTGACTCGGCTCGGCGAGAACCATTCTGCACGCGACATGCACGTCGCCGATGTGGTCCGAGCGACACGCCCCGATCGCGCCAACCGGTTCGCCTGGTTGGAAGAATCGGTCACTCAGCAACACGTGTTCATCATGTTTCTCGTCGGGGGAGGGGTCGTGCTCTCGGGTGTCGCCTGGGTGGTCGACCGGGTCGCCGGAGCGACGATCACCCCGGATCGCGAACGCCGACTCACCGAGGATCTCACCGAAATCGCCTACCCGCGAGGCGGACTGCTGGTGGACGACACAACGGTGTTGGCCCAGGAGGTTCCGGGTGCGGACGACGTGCAGATCCGCCATCTGCTGCGACGCGCAGGGGAATCGTTGTGAAACGCGCCCGTGGCGTGGCGTTGGCGCTGCTGGCGGTCGTGGCATTGGTGGTCGGCGTCCAGAACTTGGCCGACTCCACGCAGTCCCGCCACGATCGCGTCGCTCCCGACTCGGAGATCGAGCTGGTGGTACAGGCGTCGATGCGCCGCGAGGAGGGTGGCCAATCGCTGGAGGAGATGGTGACCGGCAAAATCCTGGCCTGTCGCTTCCAGGTCCATTCCGACCTTCAGGGACCGATCGAAGCAGTCGACGCGCACGGCCGCTTTCGCGCGGTGTTGTCGCCGTCGATGGACCGTACCGATCGGCGTCAGTTCACCGGATGTCTCCAGGACTGGTCGCTCGACCACCTCGTCATGCGGGTCGTGGAACTCGAAGTGTCGTGAGGGCCCGGGTTCACCCGCGTTTCGAGCCTCCCGTCACGATCGTCCGCCTGCATCAGAGCCACCGTTGGATCGTGCCGGTCGGCGGTGTCGTGTTCGTGCTCCTCGCGATCGGAGCGCGGTTGGAATTGCTCTTCTGGGATGCACCGATCACGCGGGCCGCGGTCGCGACCCGCACTTCGCTCAACGTCGACGTGGCCCTGCACGTCTCGTTTCTGGGATCGACCAAGGTGGTGGTCACCGTCTCACTGGTCGCGGCATTGATCGCCGGGTTCCGATCTCGGCGCGTGGCGGCGTCGATCATCCTGATCGCGGCGGCACGCCCGTTGATCGAGTGGAGCGTCAAGGAACTCGTCGGCCGGCCCCGCCCCCCGCTCGTCGACCGGTTGGTCACCGGAGTCGGCTACTCGTTTCCGTCCGGACACCCGCTCGGAGCGGCCGCGAGCTGGTGTCTGGTCCCGCTCGTCGTCGAGCTGTACACGCATCGTCCATGGATCTGGTGGGTGGCGGTGGTCGGCACTTGGACCCTGGCTGTGGGCGTCGCGTGGAGTCGCGTCTGGCTGGGCGTGCACTACACCTCCGACGCGGCCGCCGCGCTGGTGTTGGCGCTGCTCGGGGTGTTGGCCGCCGAGCACGTGATGCATCGGGCCAATGCGCGGACCGTGCCCGTCCACCACTGGCGCCGGCCGGCCGACTTGTCGGATCGGTCGCCGCTCAGATGCCGACGGGCACGATGTTGGAGAGGTTCTCGAACGCGAAGAACAGCGCGATACCGAACACGGGCACGCCGAGGACGTAGGGGACCGTGGCGCGAAGCCAGCGTGGGGGCTGGCGATGTTCGGTGCGGCGCCAGCGGCGTGACGCCCACCAGACTCCCGACCAGATCGCCGCGCAGAGCGCCGCCCACAACAGCAGTTGTGGCCAGGCGCCGGGGTGCGAGGCGGCGGTGATGCCGTCGGCGAGCGCATCGGAGGTCTCGGCGTAGTTCTTCATCGCGGCGTCCTGACCGGGCAGGTGGGGGACGGGCTGGCCCACCAGCACCGCCCGCACGATGTAGCGCTGGGTCAGATCGAGCCGCGGATGGCACGCGGTGAGGGTGAGGGTGTTGGGGTGATCGGGATCGGTGTCGAGCACCCACATCTCGTCGGGTTCGACGATCTTGGACCAGAGCATCTTGTAGGTGAAGTCGCCCTGCAAGGTCTCGATGTGGATCTCGTCGCCCTGCTTCAGTTTGTCGATGTTGAAGAACGGCGCGCCGTAGGTGGTGCGGTGCCCCGCGATCGACGAATTGCCGGCTTGGCCGGGGAACGGCGTCTGGGGGTAGTGCCCGGGCCCCCGGTCGAGTTCGACGAGTGGCACGCCCTGCACGACGATCTTGTCGACGTCGAGCTTGGGGATCGACATCCGACCGATCGGGTCGCCGATCGCCACGGCGAGGTCTTCGGAGGGGGCAACCTCGACGGGCAATGTCGACGTCGGCCCCGACGGTTCGGTGCTGGCCGTGGTGGTGCTCGTCGATTCACCGGCGAGCATCTTGTCGAACTGCTCGGTCAGTTCGTTCTGCGCCTGGGCTTCGTGCAGACCGGTGCCCCAGAGTTGGTAGGCCACGAACGCGAGGATGAGCACCCCGGTGGCCAGCAGGAGCCGCCCGACATAGCCGATGATCCGCATCGGTCTGATCGCTGACATCTCGGGGGAGGCTAGTGGGGAGCGTGAAAAATCAAGTGAAACCGGCCACCGAGCGCCTCGCGTCAGCTGAGTGAGGCTTTCGCGGTTGCGCGTCGACCAACCCGAGAGTGGGCTGCTTGGGCGGTTTCTCGGCGCACCGGTAGCCTGTGACGGGTCCCATGCGAAGAGTCGTTCACCTCCGAGACGCAGTCTGTGTGCTGGGACGATTCCCCGCACTGGCCGGGGCGACACTCGATGTCGACGCCGGCGAGATCGTCCTGCTGCAAGGTCCGAACGGCGCGGGCAAATCGACACTGCTGCGGCTGTGCGCGGGCCTGCTTCCCTTACAGTCCGGTGAGGCCGAGGTGCTGGGTCGTGACCTGGCCGGCGACGCCCGTTCGGTGCGTCGCCGGGTCGCTCTGCTCGGCCATGGCGTCGGGCTGTACGAAGAACTCACCGTCGCCGACAACGTCGCCTTCTGGGCTGCCGCCGCGAAGGCCGGCACTGGCGAGATCGACGCCGCCATGACCCGGGTCGGCCTCGCCGGGCGACTCGCCGATGTCGAAGTCGCCCGACTCTCGGCCGGCCAACGCCGCCGCGCCGCCCTCGCCGTACTGCTCACCCGCCACGCCGAGCTGTGGCTGCTGGATGAACCCCACGCCGGGCTCGACGCCCAAGGGCGCGACCTCGTCGACCATCTCGTCGCCACCGCCGCCGAAGCCGGGGTCACCGTGGTCATCGCCTCCCACGACCTGGACCGCGCCACTGCGTTGGCCGACCGTGTCGCCACCATCGACGGCGGCGTCGTCGCCCAGCTCAGCGACGGTGGCCGCGCCCGCCGCGACGAGGCGGAGCTCACCAGTGCTGGCTGACGCCTGGGTGATCGCCGCGAAGGACCTGCGGATCGAGTGGCGCAGCCGTGTCGCGTTCAACCAGCTCGCCCCCTTCGCCCTCGTGGTGCTCGTACTGTTCGCGTTCGCCCTCGACTCACAGCAGACGGTGCTCGCCGAAGCCACCCCGGGCCTGTTGTGGATCACCATCCTGCTCGCCCTCGTGCTGTGCGTGCAGCGAACCTTCGTCACCGAAGGGGCGCCGGGGCTCGCCGACCAGCTCCGGCTGTCCGGGCTCGACCCGGCCGGCATCTTCCTGGGCAAGGCGCTCGGGGTGTTCGTCCAACTCGTCGCCCTCGAGATCCTCACCGTCGCCGGCGCGGCGATCCTGTACTCCACCCATTTCGGTTCGATCGGCCTGCTCGTCTGCGCCGCGCTGGTTGCCTCGGTCGGCCTCGCGGCCGCCGGCACTCTGTACGGCGCACTGTTGTTGGGCGTGCGCGGACGCGAGACCCTACTGCCCCTGCTGCTGCTCCCCGTGGTCGCTCCCGTGCTCATCGGCGCCACCTCGGCCTTCCAGGCCGCACTCGGCACCGGCGATGTGACCTTTGACCAGGCCTGGCGCTGGGTGGGATTACTCGCCGCCTTCGCCGTAGCCTACTTGCTGGCCGGAATCTTCGCGTTCGGCCCTCTCCTGGAGGACACATGACGTCCATCGACACCGGCCTGGGCCACCCACGCACCGACGTCGAGCCGACCCGCGTCGCCCCGGTGGGAACCAGCTCGACCGCCACCCGGATCCTGGGCGTGGTCACCCTCGCGCTCACCGTGGTCGGTCTCGCCTACAGCCTGATCATCTCGCCGCCCGACGCCAACCAGTCCAACGCCGCCCGGCTGCTGTACATCCACGTGCCCTCCGCGATCGTCGCGTACGTCGCATTCGGGGTGACCGCGCTCGCCAGCATCATGGTGCTCTGGCGCAAGACCGAGGTCTGGGACCTCATCGCTGGCGCGTCCGCGGAGATCGGCATCATCTTCACGTCGCTGTGTCTGGCCACCGGCATGCTGTGGGGCCGTCCGATCTGGGGCGTGTACTGGACCTGGGACGCCCGCCTCACCACCACCGCACTACTGCTGGTGCTCTTCGTCGGCTACGTCGCACTGCGGCGGGCCCTAGCCGGCACCGCCAACAGGGCCAAGTGGTGTGCGATCGCCGGGATCATCGCCGCGATCGACGTGCCAATCGTGCACCAGTCGACGAACTGGTGGGTCACCCTGCACCAGGGCCAGACCGTCCGCCTGCTCGGCGAATCCGAGATCGGCGGCACGATGCTGTTCAGCCTGTTGCTGATGATGGTCGCCGGCATGTGTGGCTACGTGTGGCTGCTGATCGTGCGATTCCGGGTCGGCTACCTCGCCGAACGGGTCGACGAGAGCGCGTTCGACGAGGCCATCGCCCAGCGCCGCGCCGAAGCCGCCGAACAGAAACAAGCCTCGACGCAGCGCCCGGCCACCGCCCCCGAAGTGGTCACCACCTCAGCATCCACGGAGGTCGACTGACATGGATGTGCCCACCCTGCTCCAAGCCCAACTCGCGGTGCAGAACCAGACCCCGAGCTACTGGGGCTACGTCATCGCCGGCTACGGCGTCTCGGCCGCGGCCATCGGCGGCTACGTCGTCCACATCATCCGCCGCGGCCGGCGACTGTCGCGCCAGGTGCCCACCGACAAGAGGCGCTGGCTGTGACCGACCACGACCGGGGACCGAACACGACGGTCGGACTCGACCAGCTCTCGTCCGACGGTGAACCACCCGAGTTCGACCTCACCCCCCGCACTTCGGCGACCGACCCGGCCGGGGGAGGCACCAGCAAGCGCCGCTGGATGGCGGCCGGCGTGCTGGTGGTGATCCTCGCCGCCGCCGGTTTCCTGGTCACCAAGGCGCTGGGCAGCGCGACCGACTACTTCTACCAGGTCGACGAGGCCGTGGCGCACCAGGCCGATCTGGGCACCAGACGATTCCGGATCCAGGGAACCGTCGCCAACACCCCGCAGTCGGTGGGCATCACCGAGAACACCCAGAAGATCGACTTCGAGTTGACCGCGAACGGCGTCACCGTGCCGGTCGTCTACACCGGTTCGGACCCGCCCGCCCTGTTCAAGGCGTGCGAACCGGTCGTGATCGTCGGCAACTGGGCATCGGAAGCCGCCGACGCGCACTTCGTCGGCACCCAGATCATCATCAAGCACTCCGAGAGCTACACCGCCGAACATGAAGGTCGTATGAAGTCGGACCCGGCGTGCACCTGAGAGCCGTGAGTCCTGCGTGAACCTCGCGATCGGTTCCACCGCCGTTCTCGTCGGCGTCTTCGTCGCGGCCACCGCGATCGTGGTGCTCGTTGTCGGACTGGTGAACGGCCGACGTGACCTGCTGCGCACCACACCGGTGTTCGCCGGGTTGCTCTTCACCAGTGCCGTCGTCGCGTTTGCCGCGATGGAGCGGGCGTTGATCACCCGCGATTTCACGGTCCGCTTCGTCGCGGAGAACGGGTCGTCGCACACCCCGGCCCTTTTCAACTTCGCCACACTGTGGGGCGCCCTGGAAGGGTCGATCCTGCTGTGGGCGCTGATCCTCGCCGGCTATCTGTGCGCCGTGGTGTGGCGGTTCCGCAAGCGCCTAGGCGACAAGCTGTTGGCGTGGGCGATGGTGGTGATGTTCGCCGTCGCGCTGTTCTTCTTCGGGCTCATGGCGAGCGCCGCGAATCCGTTCAGGAGTTTCTCGCCTCCGCCCGGCTTCGACGGCCCGGGTCCGAACCCGTTGCTGCAGAACAACCTGTTGATGGCGTACCATCCGCCGTTTCTGTACCTGGGATTCGTCGGGTTCACCGTGCCGTTCGCGTTCGCGATCGCAGCGCTGGTCACCGGACGCCTCGGCGAAGGCTGGCTCGTCGAGACCCGCCGGTGGACCTTGTTCGCGTTCGCATTCCTGACCGTGGGCATCATGCTGGGCGCCTGGTGGAGCTACGAGGTGCTCGGCTGGGGCGGCTACTGGGCCTGGGACCCGGTCGAGAACGCATCGTTGCTCCCGTGGCTGACCGGTACCGCCTATCTGCATTCGGTGATGGTCCAGGAGCGACGTGGGATGCTGCGCGTCTGGAACCTCTCTCTCTTGTGTGCGACGTTCTCGCTCACGATCCTGGGCACGTTCCTCACCCGGTCGGGTGTGCTCAACTCGGTGCACGCGTTCACCGAATCGGGGATCGGGCCGGCGTTTCTCGCGTTCTTCGGCATCATCGTCGCGGTCAGCATCGGGTTGATCTTCTGGCGCGGCGACCGGTTGCGCTCGCCCGGACGTATCGACTCACCGGTGTCCAGAGAGGGCGCCTTTCTCATGAACAACCTGCTGTTCGCGACCTTCGCGCTCGTCGTACTGCTGGGCACGGTGTTCCCCCTGATCGTCGAGGCGCTCAACAATTCACAGATCACCGTGGGCGGCCCGTACTTCAACCGGATGATCGGCCCGATCGTCATCGCCTTGTTGTTCCTCATGGGTGTCGCTCCCGCGCTGCCGTGGCGGAAGGCCTCCGGAGAAACGCTGCGCCAGCGCCTCATCATCCCCGCATGGGCGGGGGTCGCCACGGTCGTGTTCGCCGTCGCCGTCGGGGCTCGAGGGGTCACGCCGCTGATCGTGTTCGGTCTCGGTGGTTTCGTGGTCGGCGCGTCGATCCGTCAGATCGTGCTGGCGACCCGGCGGCAGGGTTGGCGCGGCCTGGTGGGTCGGACCAACGGCGGGATGATCGTGCACATCGGCGTGGTCATCATCGCCGTCGGCGTCGTCGCATCGAGCGCGTACGTCAGCCAGGGCGACTTCACGTTGCGGCCGGGCCAGACCGCTCACCTCGACGGACACACGGTCACCTACATCGATTCGTCGTCACACACCA
>DASSYG010000407.1:0-4434 GCA_035703405.1 Acidimicrobiales bacterium
CAAAGCCAGGGTGCTCGTCTCCTGGCTCACCGATGCCAACGCCACCGAACTCATCGCCATCGCCGAGACCACGCCCGCCGGGCGCCTCGGCGCCGCTATAGCCGCGTGGGCACACCGCAACGACGACCAGGAGCTGATCGAACAGCACCAACGTGAGGCGCGTTCGTGCACCTGGCGCACCGAAGGCGACGGTACCGTCACCCTCACCGCACGTCTCACCCCCGCCGCAGCTGGCGCGGTGTGCGCCGTCATCGACGCCCAGGTCACCCGATCCAAGCCGACCGCGGCCGCGCCCGACACCGACAACGGCGCGCCCGCGGACCCGTCCCAGCCGTTTCCGCCGCTCGCCCAACAACGCGCCGACGCCCTCGTGAGCCTGCTCACCCACCCCGGCGCACGATCTGGTGGAGTGGACGCCGAAGTCCTCGTCCACGTCCGGGCCAACGGCAACACCCTGACCGATGGCACCCCCCTGTCGGATCACACCGTCGCCAGAATGCTTCCCGACGCGTTTGTGGCCCTGCTCATCCACGACGCCGCAGACGAACCCATCGATGCCAGTCCCAGGCGCCGCTTCCCCACCCCCCGCCAACGCCGCGTCGTCGACGCCCGACAAGACCAATGCCAACAGCCGGGCTGTGGCGCCCGCGACTTTCTCGAATACGACCACATCCACCCGTACACCAGAGGCGGCCCCACCGTCCTCGACAACCTCCAGCGCCTCTGCGGCCCCCACAACCGGGCCAAAGCCGCCACCCTGACCGCGTCGACCACATGACGCCCTGCTCGCTCGGGGACCAATTTCTCACATGTACATCACATGCAGAGTATGCTCCGCACATGTCGATGGTTCAGATCCGCAATGTGCCCGATGAGCTGGTGGCCGAACTGAAGGCTCGTGCCGCGGCCCGGCGCCAGACCCTGACCGATTATCTGCTCGACCAACTCACCGAGCTCGCCCAGGTCCCACCAGTCGATGACGTGCTCGATCGCCTCGCATCGGGTCCGCGACGCGACCTCGGAGCGCGTGCGGTCGATCTACTCGACGAGGTCCGCAGCGCTTGATCGTTCTCGACGCATCCGCCGCTGCCGAGATGACGTTGCAGACCGAAGTGGGCGCCGAAGTCGCCCGCCGACTACGCGGCCACAACCTCCATGCACCCGGCCACTTCGACGTCGAGGTCGTCGGCGTCATCCGACGGGCCGTCCAGCGTGGTCTGCTGAGCGACCGTGACGGCCTCATTGCGCTCGCCGACTTCCGTTCCATCCGGGTCGAGCGGTGGGCGGTCAACGCGCTGATCGCGCGCGCGTACGATCTGCGTGCCACGCATTCGGTCGCCGACGCGGTCTATGTGACGCTTGCCGAAGCGCTCGACGCGCCGCTGGTGACCTGTGACGGGCGGCTGTCGAGGTCGCACGGACACCGTGTCGCGATCGAGTTCGTTGGCTGACGCCGGCACGTCGACGTTGCCGGATTCGGCATCAACCTGCCGGCGACAGCATCTCGAACGGCACATCGAGCCGCTCGTAGATCGTCAACCTCGAAGAACGTTGGCTCGAGGTGTCGGACCGTCTCGACTGACCTCCCGGGGAGACTGGGCGGAGTCACCATCCGATCGCTGGTTATACTGCCAACCGACAGAAGAACCCGAGAGGGGTCGAGATTCGCAGGGGTGGACACGACCCCTTCCCCTCATCGCATCCATCACCAGCCACGGAGGTCGGCGCATGCCACTCGTACCCAACAACACCTTGATCACGGCGACACCCGAAGAAGGCCGCGAGCTGGCGATCATGATGGCCCGCAAGACGATTGGCGCGATCCAGACCGACGCCGACGTGCGTGCCGGGCTGCGGCCCGTCTACGCGAACAATCCCGACTCGCTCACCGCGGCCGGTCATGTGGTGGCCATCGAGTTCGCCACGGTGGCGGCCGCCAACAACTACTGGCGCGGCTGACCCGCCTCGGCGGTCGCCCTCGGTCTGGGCTGTTCTAGAGTCGCCGACCATGACTGCTGCGATCGAGCACGACCCCCACGGCCAGGTGACCACCGACGTGGTCGACGACCACATCCTGGTCATGACCGTGGACCGCAGCGAGAAAAAGAATGCGTTCACCCCCAAGATGTTGCGCGAACTGGCGGTGGCACTCACCCGACTCGACGACGAGTCCGACCTGTTCGTCGGCGTCGTGAACTTCGCCGGCGACCACACCACCGCCGGCCTGGACATGTTGCTGTTCTTCGGACCGGACGCCGACGCGAAGCTTCCCGACGGCGTCGTCGATCCGCTCGGGCTGGCCCGTCGGTCGCGCAAGCCCGTCATCACCGCGGTGCAGGGCATCACCTACACCGTGGGCATCGAACTCGCCCTGGCGAGCGACATCATCGTCGCCGCAGACGACACCCGGTTTTGTCAGCTCGAACCCAAACGGGGACTCACCGCTCTGGGTGGCGCTCCCTTCCGGTACGTGCAACGCGCCGGATGGGGAAACGCCATGTACCACCTCCTTCTCGCCGATGAGTTCGACGCTGCCGAGGCCTACCGGATCGGACTCGTCCAGGAGGTGGTCGCCGCCGGAAGCCAACGCGACCAATCGCTCGAACTCGCCCGTCAGATGCTCGCGTGCGCCCCGATCGCCACCCAGCAGACCATCGCAAACGCGCGTCGGCTCATCGACGAAGGAGAAGCCGCGGCGGTCGCCTCGATCGGTGACGTGAACCGCACGATCATGGCGTCAGAAGATTTCCAGGAAGGTATTGCGTCGTTTCTGGAACGACGCGACGCGCGCTTCACCGGCCGCTGACATCCTCGCACTCGGCAGCGGCCGGCTAGGTCTCAGGAGCAATCTGTGCTGCCGGGAGCGCGATCTGCTCCTACGTCGACATCCTGCGCCGGCCTCGCAGGATCCCGAGGCCGGCGATGACAAGAACCATGCCGGTGATTGCCCATCTGGCAGTGCCGGCGCCGGTGAGCGGCAACGCCGTCGCCCCGAAGTCTGCGGTGGCCTCCTCTGGCGCCACGGGCGCCGCGGTGGCCTTGGTGATCGTGAAGGGCGCAGAGACCAGGCTGCGACCTGAATTCACCCCGTGCAGCTCGATGTGGTGTAACCCCGCGACGGTGTCCGCGGGGACGGTCACCGTCGCTCGAGCGGTGCCGGCGGCGTCTGCGGTGACGACCGTGAGCTGCGCGGGAACCGAGTGCAGGAGAACTTGAACCTGTTCGCCTGGCAGAAACCCGTCGCCACACACGGTGATCGGCGTACCCGCGGCGACCGATGCGGCGCCGATACAGCCAACCGGAGGTAACGCTGCAGGTGGCGCCGTCGTAGCAGGCACCGTCGTGCCCGGTGACGTCGTCCCCGGTGTCGTCATAGGAGGAATCGTCGTCCCCGGCATCGTGGTCGGTGGCACCGTCGTGGCAGGAACCGTCGTCCCCGGCGCCGTCGTAGGCGGCACGGTGGTGTCGAGGATGGTGATGTCGGCCTGGTACGGGTCACCACGCGTGTATCCGGTGCCCTGGTCGATCGTCAGCGTGGCGGTCTCGGGACCGTCCACCAGCGCGTCAGCGACGGGCACGAGGGTGACCTCCACCTCGTCGACCAAGTCAGGAAACGTGACCTCGTCGGCAATGGCTTCATAGTCAGCGCCTGCAGTTGCGCTCCCCGACAGCGACACGTCGACGGTCAGCTCGCCAGCTTTCTTGGATCGGGTCAGGGTCCATGTGCCCGCGTCGCCACTCTCGGAAGCCTCGTTATCGGTGGCCTCGACGGTCACGATCGGCACGTCGCCTGGCGGTGAATTGTCGTCGTCGCGAAAGATCTGGAATGCATCGGTTTTGTAGGCCGTTTGACCGAATTCATCGGTGACGGTGAGCTTGACCCAGCCCCAGTCGGCTCCGGTGTAGGTGAACGTCGGGAATCGTCCCGTTGCATGGCCGACGGTGACCCAGTCGTCGTCGACGCCATCCGTGATCTTCTTGAACTCCCACTGATACGACGTGAGGCCAGCACCGTAGGCAGCCACGCTGGAGTCGTTGAAGGCGTACTGGTCAGGTGCGGCAGTGAGCACCGAGTCGAACTGAGCGATCGGGGGCAACTCTGCGAGTTGTCCAGCGAGCGAGACATACCCGTGACTCCGAACGAGTTGGACGTCATCGCCGCTGTGGACCAGGAGGGCCCCCTCGAAGCCCATCCAGGTGGCCCCCGTCAATGCATCGAAGGTTTGGCCGGTCATGGTGAACGTACAGCTCGTCATGGCCTCCGGACCCCGCTCAGTCCAGTTGAGTCCATTTATATAGATTTCATCAAAAGACGTCTCGCAGCTACCATTGTAATCGGGGGAAAAACCTGTATGGAGCGTGCTGCAGCCGTGCGCAACCGGGTGTCCGGGGGAATAGGCGTCGTCGGCGACGATACACATGTCCGGATCGAGA
>DASSYG010000418.1:0-4237 GCA_035703405.1 Acidimicrobiales bacterium
CACATAGTCGTTTGCCGCCACGTCGTCACCGGTCGAGATGATCGAACCGTCGTCGAAGCCCGCGACGACATCGTTGAGCGTCTCCATGGGAACCCGCTCCTTGAACACGGTGAGCACCGCCGCAGAAACCAGGTGGGCGAACACCGCGCCACCATCGTCGCCGTCGATCGTGTCCAGTTCGATCTTGCCTGCCGTCGACGCAGCCAACGCGTCGAGATCGCAGATCCGTGGCGCCGCGACCTTCTCGTCGAGTCTGAGCGCCCGTCGAGCAGCACTCGCCACGAGCACCTCGGCATTGGCAACGGTCATGCGCACCGACACTCCCGAGCGCTGATTGACCTCGTGGGAGGCACGGGCCAACTGCGACACCTCGGCCACGATTTGGGCCATGAAGTCGGGCAGCGCCACCTCGACGCCGTCGACATCGAGGGGTTGAGATTCGGAAGCGGCGATCTCGACCTCGGTGGCCGTGTCGAGCGGGTAATGGGTGCGGATCTGCGAACCGAACCGGTCTTTGAGCGGCGTGATGATCCGACCCCGGTTCGTGTAGTCCTCCGGGTTCGCCGAGGCGACCAGCACCACGTCGAGCGGCAGGCGGATCTTGTACCCGCGCACCTGCACGTCGCGCTCTTCGAGCACGTTCAACAGACCGACCTGGATCCGTTCGGCCAGATCCGGCAACTCGTTTATCGCGAAGATCCCCCGGTTGGTGCGTGGCACCAGGCCATAGTGCAAGGTCAACTCATCGGACAGGTAGCGACCCTCGGCGACCTTGATCGGGTCGACCTCACCGATCAGGTCCGCGATCGTCGTGTCGGGCGTCGCGAGCTTCTCACCGAAACGCGTCGAACGGTGCACCCAGTCGACGCGGGTGTCATCACCGTGCTCGGCGACGAGATCTTTCGCATACCGCGACACCGGAGCGTACGGGTCGTCGTTGATCTCCGAACCGGCGATCACCGGCATCCACTCATCCAGCAGATCCACCAGAGAACGGATGATCCGGGTCTTCGCCTGACCACGTTCGCCCAAAAAGACGATGTCGTGACGGGCGAGGAGGGCGTGCTCGAGTTGCGGCAGGACCGTGTCGTCATAGCCGGCCACGCCGGGGACGAGGGGCTCCTGCGCGCGGATGAGCGCGGCCGCGTTGCGACGCAGTTCGTCCTTGACCGGAACCGATTCCCATCCCGAGGCACGGAGCTGCCCCAACGTTGCGGGGCGTGTCGCCGGACGTGACTGCTGGTCTTGTTGGTCCGTGGAAGCCATGGCTGGCACGCTACCGGCGATGACCCGTGTCACGGTGCGAGTCGGCACGACCTCCCCAGTCCGGATCGGTCGTGAGCCGGTAGGTTCGTGGCTCTCATGTCTCCTGTCGACCACGACCACGACCACGATCTCGACCTGTCCGGGTCGTGGCGAGCCGGCGTGGCCAACGAGGAACTCCGGCGCACCTGGTATGGCGACGACTTCGTCGACGACGACTTCGTCGACACCGACGTGCCGGGACACTGGCGAAGTAGCGACACCTTCGCCCACAACGATGACCCGCTGCTCTACCGGAGGCGTTTTTCGACCCTCACCCCCGGCGCCCGTACCCGTGCGTGGCTGTTGCTCGACGGAGTGTGCACCCAGGGAGACGTGTGGCTCGACGAGTCCTACCTCGGCAACACCGACGGCGTCTGGGTACCGCATCGCTTCGAGGTGACCGAGGCACTCGGCGCGCGCAACGACCACGTGGTCGGCATCGAGGTGGCCAGTCCACCCATCGGCGACCGAGCGTCCAAACGCGGTCTGCTCGGCACCTTGGCTGACGGACCCTATGTGACTCCCGGCTGGAACCCGGGAGGCATCTGGCGACCCGTGACGATCCACCGGACCGGCCCCGTGGCGATCACGTCGCACCGGGTGCTGTGCACCGGGGCGACGCCGACCCGGGCAGTCGTGATGATCTCGTGTGAACTCGACAGCGAGACCGCGTGCGAGGTCACGATCCGCACGACCGTCGCCGGGGTCGACCACGAACGTCGCCAACCGCTGGCCCGAGGCTCGAACCGCGTCACCTGGACCGTCTCGATTCCCGACCCCGATCTGTGGTGGCCCTGGGAACTCGGCGCGCAGCCACTCACCGACGTCACCGTCGACGTGTCGCTGCCACCAGAGACGCCGAAGGGGCCAGATGGGTCCGAGGCGGCGAACTCCCCCGGCACCGACGAACACTCCGTGCCCAGCGACGGATTCACCAGCCGCTGCGGACTGCGGCACGTGTCGTTGACCGACTGGATCCTCGATGTCAACGGCGAGCGGCTCTTCGTGCGCGGCGTCCTCGCGGGCCCGGCGGCCCAGGAACTTGCGACCGCCCCCGACGACGTCGCCACCGCACCGGTCCATGCGGCCAGAGAACTCGGCTGCAACCTCGTCCGCGTCCACGCCCACATCGCACCCGACGCGTTCTACGACGAAGCCGACCGTGCAGGGATGCTCGTCTGGCAAGACCTGCCGTTGTACCGGGGCCAGAACCGGAGCGTGCGCCGGGTGGCGGTCCGCACCGCGGAGGCGACCGTCGACCGCCTCGGGGCACACCCCTCGATCGCCCTGTGGTGCGGTCACGACGAACCCGACCACACCGGCACCGACGACCATCAGACCGTCGGGTTCGGACGCCGTCTCGCCGCCCACCAATTGCCCAACTGGAACCGGTCGGTGCTGGACCGATCGGTCAAACGTGCCCTCAGCGCCGCCGACCCCTCACGCCCGGTCATCGGATCCTCGGGCACGTGGCCGCACCCCCCATCGTTGGCGGGCACCGACACCCACCTCGACCTGGGCTGGTCGACCGGCGACGTCGACGACCTCGCCCGCCTGGCCCGCACCATTCCCCGGGCCGTGCGTTTCGTCCAGATCACGCCCAGCCCGTCGTCGACCACGCCTCCGCCCGCCAACCTGAGGGCGCACTGGCCTCCGACCGATGTCGCGGCGCTCGTCGGCGACTCACCCGTCGATCCCGAGGTGTTCGCCGGACGCCTCCCACCTGACGCGTTCGATTCGTCCGACGACTGGCACCGGGCGACACTCAACTACCAGTCGTTGCTGATCCGCACCCACCTCGAAACCCTGCGGCGCCTGAAGTACCGGCCGACCGGCGGTTTCGTGGTCGCCCATCTGGCCGACCTGCGAGATGTGCTGTCGCCGGCGCTCATCGACCACACCGGAGTCCGCAAACCGGCCTTCGCCACGCTGCTATCGGCGGCTGCGCCCGTCCTGGTGACCCTCGACTCGTGGCCGGGCTGCGCGCACGCCGGCGACCATCTCGACCTCGCCGTCCACCTGGTCAACGACACGAGGGCGGACCTGGTCGGTGCTCACTGTGAGGTGCGGCTCGCCTGGACCGGAGGCGACCGGCGATGGGAGTTCGAAGGCGACATCGCCGCCGACTCGGTCAGCCTGGTGGGCCGCATCGGCGTCGATGTGCTCGACGGGTTCGAGCGCATCGACGCCACGCTGCATGTGAGGTGCGATGCGGTGGACACCGGCGCCCACTACACCGTGCCGGTCCACGTGCACCAGCACTGAAGCGCCGTCGCTCCGACCGGTGACATTTGACCCCGAGGATTCGCCCGGGGCTAGCGTCCCTCACAGCGCCGCACGCCGTCTGATGTCGACGCGCACCGTCAGAAACGTTGTCCGTCCCTCGGAGGGCCCGGGTCACCAAGATGTCAGCAACCACCCCATCGACAAACGTGCGGAGTCGGCCTCCGGTGAGCGGCACCGCGGCTCACCCTGATCAGCACTCATCGGCGCCCTTCCCGATCGCGTTCTACCGCACCTCGCTCGGCAAGAAGTACGTGATGGCCATCACCGGGCTGATCGGGCTCGGCTTCGTGACCGTGCACATGCTCGGCAACCTGAAGATGTACATCGGGCCGGCCGATTTCAACCACTACTCCGAGTGGCTGCGTGAACTGCTCGTGCCGTTCTTCCCGCGCACGGTCACCCTGTGGCTGCTGCGCATCGGCGTGATCGTCGCCGTGGTGTTGCACATCCACGCCGCGGTCACCCTCACCATCCAGAACCGCAAGGCCCGCCCGGTCACCTACGCCTCCAAACGCGACTACATCGCCGCCGACTACGCGAGCCGCACGATGCGCTGGAGCGGCGTCATCGTCGGACTCTTCATCATCTGGCACCTGTTCGATCTGACCTGGACCGGCACCGGCTACCACTTCGTTCGGGGCGCGGT
>DASSYG010000140.1:0-6312 GCA_035703405.1 Acidimicrobiales bacterium
CAGATAGAGGGACCGTCCATCCAACACCCCGGGCACCAACTCCAGGTCCGCGTTGACGGCATAGTCGAGGCCGTAGCCGTGCGTCTCGGCCCAACGAACGAACCCCAATTCGGCGTTGGGCCACCCGGCCGAACCGGCCCACGCCGAGAACTGGTGGTCGCGCAGGTACGAGGTGTGCGCGGCCATGGAGAAGTCGGGCGCGTCGACGACCGCGACCCGGCTGCCCGGCCCGTCGGGCTTGCGCAGATACCCGGGCGCCATCGGTCGGGCAAAGGACACCGCGGTGCCGCCGGTGTAGAGGTTCGATCCGCCGAAATCGTTGTACGCGTTCCAGGTGTTGGTCGACAGCACGAGAAGCGGCCTGGTCGGATCGGTTTGCGCGGCGCGCACGACGAAGAACCCGACCGATTCGTGAAGCTGGCCGAGTTGGGTGCGCAAACTCACCTCATAGAAACCCGAGGGCCAGTCGGACTGCACCTCGACGGTGGCCGCGTCGGGCCAGGGGCAACCGGCGGACGCGGCGTCTTCGGGGAGGTCGTGGGGGTCCACCTGCACCGTTCCCGACCACACCACCTGACGCTTCGCGCCGATGCGTGCGATCTGGATGCGTCCCTCACACGGTGGGCCTGCCACCCGCAGGCCGACCGACTCGCCGGCCACCGCCGATTGGGGCCAGGCGTACACGAGCGGTTCAACCGGCGCGGGCATCGGCCGAATCTAGTGACGCCGCCGGAGCGTGCTCGGCGAACCGTCAGGTGATGTCGCGCAAGGCGTCGGCGATTGGTTTCCAGCGGGTCAGGCTCGCCGGGTCGTCGCGCCAGGAGAGTGCCCCGAAGTAGTCGACGACCCGGGTGGCGATGCCGCCGTAGCGCTCGGCGATCGCATCCCCGATCGTGGCCCAGGTGCCCTCGGTCACGAAATGGCGCAGGTGATCGTCGGTGATGACCTGGAACATGCCTGCCATGTCGCCGGCCTTCTGGTGTTCACGCAACGCGGCGGTGGTTCCCGGGTGGTCGATCTGTTCGAAGATGAATGCGTAGTTCGGGGTCGAGCCGTAGAACGCGATCTGGGCCCGGGCGAGTTCGCGTCGCCGGTTCCGGTCGTCGTCGGTGTCGCCGACGATCAGGAACGCCGGCACGATCGTCTGGAAATCGTCCAGTGAGCGCCCGGCACGTTGTGCCCCGGCGGCGAGATTCTCGGCCACCGTGGATTCGAGGTAGGTCCTGGTGTTGAGGGGATGGATGTGGATCCCGTTGGCCATTTCGCCGGCGAGGCGCAGCATCCACGGGTTCACCGCGGCGATGTCGATCGGCGGGTCCGCCACGGCGATCGGGCCCGGCGACCACATCGCAGGGAGCAGCGACAGGTCGTAGAAGTCACCGTGATGGTCGAGCGGTTCGTCGCCACGGAACGCGGCGAAGGCGGCCCGCACGGCCAGGACGTAATCACGCATCCGGGGTCCCGGTGGGTCGAACTCGGCCGAATAACGGCGCTCGATGTGGGCGCGCACCTGGGTTCCGAGACCGAGTCGGAACCGACCGCCGCTGGCATCGGCAATCTCCCAGGCGACCGATGCGGTGACCATCGGACTGCGCGGGAAGGCCACGGCGATGCCGGTGAGCACGTCGATGTCGGCGGCGAGCGCTGCCGCCGCACACGACAGATACGCGGTGCGGCCGGCCTCGGTCACGACCAGACCGGCGTAGCCACCGTCGGCGGCGTCGCGAGCCAGTCGCTGCATGTCACGCAGCGGCATCCCTCCGGTCATCAGGTCGAGTTTCATACCGGTGAGTCTTCCAGTCGGCGCATCGGTCGTGGGCCACCGCCGGTTGTCATTCGCCGAGCGCGGGCTCGACGGACGAGTCCGCTGTGCCAAGCGCTCGGATGCGCCTGACGACGTAGGCACGTCGGTCGTGCGGTCACGGTCGGTTGTCGACCGTTCAGAAGCGGGCGAAGGGGTCGTGGTCGGCGATGGCGGCGCACACTCGGTCGGTCATCGTGGCGAACATCGCATCGCCTCGTTCGGTTTTCTCCGCGACGGCCCAACCCAGCACGATGATCAGCACGCCTTGGAGCATCGAGTACGCGTAGTCATTGGCACAGTCCTCGATGGAGTAGCCCTCGACGCCGAACCCGACCAGCGCGTGGTGGTAGGCGCGCAGCACGGCGTCCTCACAGTCCCGGCGCAGGCCGGGCTCCAGCCCCGTCGAGCAGAAGAACGCGAGGTCCCGGGCGGGCAGGCCGAGGCTGACGGTCTGCCAGTCCACGGCGGCCACGTCGTCGCCGTCTAGAGCGAACATCAGGTTGTCGAGCCGGTAATCGCCATGCACCGGGCCGAAGCGTTCGGCCCGTCCCAGCAACCAGGCGCCGGCCACGTCGGCGGTCCGATCAAACACGTGGCGATGCTCAGCGCCGAGCCGATCAGCGAAATGGGCGAAGAACAGGTCGTTCATCGGGGCGAGCACTTCGCCGAGCAGGTCCGCCGAATCGGCCTCGACCGGGTCGAGACCACCGGTCTCGCTCAACGTCGGATCGCACCAGCGCGGTCCGTGCAGACCCGCCAGGTTCACCGCCGCTGCCACTGCTTGATCGGCCGTGCAACCGGCGAGCTGATCGCCCTGGATGCGCGGGGCCAGATCTTCGAGCAACAAGACGAAGTCGGTGCCGTCGTCGTTGATCCACGAAGCCCAGCAACGCGGCGTCCGTACCGCGACGGTCGAGGCGACGTTCCGGTAGAAGTTGACTTCGGTGCGGTAGCTGCCCGCCGCGATCGCCCGCTTGTCGGCCGGCCCGGCCGCGACTTTGGCGACGAGGGTGTCGGGAATCTGTGCCGTGTCGCCGCGGGTGACGAGGTCCAGGCGGAAGTTGGCACCCATCTGTCCGGTGCCGACCGGTTCACAGGTGACCGTATCGACGGTCACGTCGTGCCCCGCGGCGCGTAGCAACTCGGTGACGCGATCGGCGGTGATGAGCTCGATCGACAGCGATGACGCCGACGGTCGCGACGCCGAGGCTGCCGCGTCGCTCACCGGGACGTCACCGTCGGTATTCCTCGACGATCGGCGCCAGTTCGTCAGGAGTGGCGCCGTGCATGATCACCGCGTCACACCCCAGGTCGAACTGATGGCGTACCCCAGCCACACACTGTGCCGGGCTGCCCGTGGCCGAAGGGGCAAGCCACTCGTCGGGGATGAGTTCGGCCACGTGTTCGAGTTGCTCGGTGGTACCCACCACGTCGAGGCCGCGCACACTCGACACGATCGGGTCGGCCAGGATCCGCTCGAGCACCTCGGGGTCCCACCCATTCGTACGCACCAGCAGCGCGCCGTAGGCCTGCAGGTACGTCGCCAGTCGACCGACGGTCTTCATGAGCCGCCGATCTTCATCGATGTGGTCGCCGATGGTGGCCAGACACGACCACACCTTCACCGACTCGGGATCACGACCGGCCCGCTCGGCGGCGTCCTTCACCGTGCGGACGCACCGAGCGGTGGTTTCGTCGGTGAAGAACGTGTGCAGGACCACCTCGTCGAAACAGCGCCCACCCAGCTCGAGTGAGTTCGGCCCGAACGCGACCAGGCCCATTGGCAGGTACTCGTCCAGTGAGCCGTCGAGGTGCAGCACCGGCCACGACCCGGCCGGGCCATCGTGGCCGACGATGACCTCGCCACGGAACAGCCGCCGCATCAGGCCGGCGAAGTCCTCCATCTCTGCCGTGGTGATCCGGCCCATCCCGAACACGTCCTGTTGCAGGGGAATCCCACGGCCCAGGCCGAGCACGAAGCGCCCGCCGGTGAGGCTCTGCATGGTGCGTGCGAACCCTGCGGTGACCATCGGATGACGGGTGTTGTGGTTGGTGGCGGCCGTCGAGATCGTGATCCGCTCACTCACCGCGCCGGCAGCACCGCAGAGAGTGGCCGCCTCCTTCTTGTTGTAGCGCTCCGAGATGAACACCGTGCCCAGACCCAGGGCTTCACCGTCGACGACCTCGGCCACGAGATCCCGGGACGAATCGGGTTGTCCCGCCAAGGCGTAGAAGCCGAGCTCGTCCAACACCTCGTCGCTCATCGCGTTGGTCTACCACGGGTTCCGACGCCGCGAGCCACACCGACAACCTGTTCTTTGGAGATTCGACGTCCGTATGAGCAGTGCCGGACGGACGGCCCGCACGCCGACCAGTGGACGCCTACGACGGAGTCTGACCCCGCTCGTCGTGTTCATGCCGCGGGTCGACAGGTAGGTTACGTCCCCTCGCACCCCACTCCGCGGGAGGGCCCTCTGTCTTCGGAATCTCACGGTACCAAGGCGATCCTGGCGGCATTCGTCGCCAACCTGGGCATCGCCATCGCCAAGTTCATCGGCTTTCTCATCACGTCGTCCGGTTCGATGTTGGCCGAAGCGATCCACTCGGTCGCCGACACCGCCAACCAGGCGTTGCTGCTGTTCGGCGGTCGGCGAGCCAAACGCATCGCGGATGAGGAGCACCCGTTCGGGTACAGCCGCGAACGGTATTTCTGGGCGTTCGTCGTCGCCGTGGTGCTCTTCACAATGGGTGGCGTGTTCGCCGTGGTCGAGGGCATCAGCAAGGTCCGTCACCCCCACGAGGTGTCCGACATCGGCGTGGCGGTCGTGATCCTGGCCGTGGCAGTCGTGTTGGAGTCGTTCAGTCTGCGCACCGCGATCGGAGAGGCGAAAGCGATGGTCCCAGGTGACCTGAAGATCTGGAACTTCATCAGAAAGTCCAAGTCTCCCGAGGTGCCGGTGGTGCTGTTGGAGGACACGGCAGCGCTGACCGGTCTGGTGCTGGCCATGTCCGCGGTGTTGCTGTCGCACTTCACCGGCAACGCACTCTGGGACGGTCTCGGCACCATCTCGATCGGGGTGCTGCTGTTGGTCGTCGCCACGATCCTCGCGATCGAGATGAAGTCGCTGTTGATCGGCGAAGCTGCGGACGTCGACCGCGCCGACGCGATCCGCAGCGCGGTGTTGTCGGGCGAGGAGGTGCGCGGCGTCATCCATCTGCGCACCGAGCACCTCGGGCCCGACGACCTGCTGGTGGCGGCCAAGGTCGAGTTCGACCATGCACTCACCTATGTGGAGCTGAGCGATGCGATCGACCGGACCGAAGTGCGCGTCCGACAAGTCGAGCCGGGCGCGCGGTTGTTGTTCATCGAGCCGGACGTTCGTCGCGACGGCGACGAGCCGAGCCCGACCCCCACCTGACTCGAACTTCGGGAGGTTCGGACGGAAGAACCGGCGGAACCTCCCGAAGTTCGCTCGGCGGGGTGGGGACGGACAGGGCGGTTCCGGGGGCGGTTCCGGGGGCGGTTCCGGATCGAGGTGCTGCGAGACGTTTGGAAACTCGGGCAATTCCCGACATAATGGGTCAGGTATCCGCCATGCCGGTTGCCGGTCGGCGGGTACCCGAGGCCGCCGACGACGTGAAACGTCGGCGATCGGTCCCGGATCCGCAGTTCCGCACACCGATTCCAAGAGGCAAAAATGGCTATCCGACTGGGTGACACCGTCCCGAATTTCTCCGCCGAGAGCACCGACGGGCACATCGACTTCTACGACTGGAAGGGTGACAGTTGGGCGTTGCTGTTCAGTCACCCCAAGGACTTCACGCCGGTGTGCACCACCGAACTGGGAGCCGTCGCCGGGCTGAAGCCCGAGTTCGACAAGCGCGGCGTCAAGATCATCGGCGTATCGGTCGACCCGCTCGACAGCCACAAGGGCTGGGCCGAAGACATCGAGGACGTGACGGGCAACGCCCTGAGCTACCCGCTCATCGCCGACCCGGACCGCAAGGTCGCCGAGGCCTTCGACATGATCCACCCCAACGAACTCGCCACCGCCACGGTGCGTACCGTGTTCGTGATCGCGCCTGACAACACCGTCAAGCTGAGCCTGACGTACCCGGCCTCGACCGGCCGCAACTGGCAGGAGATCATCCGGGCGATCGACTCGATCCAGCTCACCGCGAACCACTCGGTGTCGACCCCGTCGGACTGGACTCAGGGCGACGCCGTGATCGCCGCGCCGACCTTCAGCGATGAGGAGGCCGAGGCGAAGTTCGGCAAGATCGACAAGAAGAAGGACTACCTGCGTTTCGTGGCCCAGCCAGGCTGACGCACCACACTTCGGACGAGAAGCGGGTCGGACCTCACGGTTCGGCCCGCTTCTCGTTCTGGGGCAGTCGGGCGTTCAGGGGGCCGCCGGAACTCGGACGACCCCCGCCTTCCGCACCGAACCGGCCCTCACTTGACGGTGAGTTCGCCCTTCATCGACGAGTGGATGTCACACACGTAG
>DASSYG010000319.1:0-6651 GCA_035703405.1 Acidimicrobiales bacterium
GGGACCGTGCCGGTGCGGAACGACTGTGGCTCGTCGACCAGGCGACGGAGCACCTGGATGGTCTCGCGCACCCGGGCCCGCTCGGTTCCCAGGTACCGTTCCAACACCACCGTGTCGTCCCGCATCGCCTCACGCGTCGACTCGAGTTCGCGGATCTCCGCGACCAGTCGGCTGTGGGCTTCGTCCCGGGCTTTCGCGTGTGCGGCTTCCGCTGCCTCCCGGTTGCGTCGAGCTTCGTCGTTCGCCTGGTCGACGATCTGGCGCGCCTCGTCGTGTGCTTCCCGGATGGCGGTGTCCGCCGTGCGCTGAGCGAGCACGAGAGTGCGGCGCAGTTCGTCGTTCAGGTCCTCGTCGTCCCCGACCACGGGCACCGGCGCGGACGGGGGTGCCTTGGGAGCGGTCACCTCCGGCGTCTCGACCGGTTCGTGGAGGGTCGGGGTCTTCCCGACCGCCTCGGCGGACTCCCGCTCCGGCGTCACCTCGGGTTGGGCCGCGGCGGGCGTGCCAGGAGCGCCTTCGAGTTCCGCGACCCGCGCCTCGGCCGCTTTGGCCCGTGCCACCGCTTTGGTCAGCTGGGACTGGAGCTGACCGACCGCGACCGCGACCCGCTCGAGAAAGTCGTCGACCTCGTGGCGGTCGTAGCCTCGAACCGCGATCCGGAAGTCGATCTCGTCGGTCAACAGTTGTGGCGTGAGTTCCATATCGTGGGATCCTACCGCCCCGTCCCGGTGCGGTTCCTCTCAGCCCGTCACCAGACCACGCAGCATGAGCACGGCCAGCAGGACGATCAACGGAGAGGGATCGATCATGCCCATCGACGGCATCGCCCGACGCAGGGGAACGACCAGCGGATCGGTGATCCGCAACAGGACCCGTTGAATCTGCGCCGGCACACCCGACGGCCGGAGCGGAAACCAGCTCAGCAGCATCATCGCGACGAGTGCGAGGGCGTACAGGCCGAGAACGGCCCCGACGATCTGATTGATCGGTCCCGGCTCCGAGGTCGCGGCAAGCAGCACGGTCAACGGTCTGAGAAACCGTGCTCCTGCATACGCCGACGTTCCTCCGCGGAGACCTCGACGTTCGACGGGGTGAGCAGGTACACCGAATTGGCGACCTTCTCCATCTGCCCGCCGATGCCGTAACAGAGTCCACTCGCGAAGTCGATCAGACGACGGGCCAGGTCCCGGTCGGCGTTCTGCAGGTTCATGATCACCGGCTGGTTGCCCTTGAACTTGTCGGCGAGTTCCTGGGCCGCTTCGAAGGACACCGGAGACAGCGCGTGCGGCTTCGCATTGGCCGCGATGGGCACCGGACGTACGACCCGCCGATCTCGCTCGTCCGGCTGAGGTGACTCTCCGGTCTCGGCGGTACGAATCGGCCGGACCGCCCCGATCGCCGTCGATTCGCCGAGTTGCTCGCCGCGGCGCGGCATTGGTCGGGCGCCACCGTGTTCCGGAGCGGCCCGTCGGGGTTGGGGCGCGGCGCGACGAGGCGGGTCGGAGACGGGCGCGTCGGCGTAGGACGGCTCGTCGACGTCGTAGTCGTCGTATTCGTCCTCGGGGGCGAGCCCCAGGTGATACATGGTCTTACGCCACAGTGTCGCCATCGATCCTCCTGATCAGAAATCTACCGCCCCGGCGGGTGTCGACGCGAGCCAGGTGCCCGAGTTCCACGCGCACGGCCTCTCAGTCCTCCAGCCAGACGAAGGCGGCCTGGCGCCCCAGGTCACCGCGCGCCCGGTGAGAAAAGTGCGCCGGACTGCACGCCGTACAGACGCCCGTGTCGACGAGGTCGACGACGCCGGCCTCACCCAGTGCCGTCCTCACCGCGACCGACACGTCGAGCGCGGGCGTTCCCCACGCGGTACGCGCCCGCACGCCGTCGCCGAGTGACGTTGCCACCGTGTCGAGATCATCCGCGCCGAATTCGTAGCAACGGGCACGGATGCAGGGTCCCAACCACGCTCTGACCGGACCGTCTCCGTGCTTTGCCAGTGCGCGGACGGCGTCGCCGACGACACCGGCGACGAGCCCCCGCCACCCAGCGTGAACCGCCGCGACCGCGTGATCCGACGCCAACAGGACCGGGGCACAGTCCGCGGTGATCACCGACAGCGCCGCGCCCCGCACCGCGGTCACCGCGGCGTCCGCGGACTCGCCCGCAGCGTCGCCGGGGCGGAGAACATCCACGACACCGGTCCCGTGAACCTGGGAGAGCCAGGTCACGGGCAGCTCGGTGACCGCGCGTCGTCGTCGACCGAGGGTCTCCGGGAGTTCGAGAAGCGCGAAGGAACCGTCGGTGGTGTCGGTGAAGTGGATCACCGGTCGCACGTGTTCAGCGGAACTCTACTTCAGGAACGACGGGACGTCGAAGTCGTCCGAGTCGTCGTCTCGGTCGCCCGGGTCGTCGTCGGCGGAGGGAAAGAGGTCCTCGGCGCCGGGCAGGTCGACCGATCCTGATGCTGCCGATTCGGCTTCACCGTCGTCCCATCGGTCGAAACCGGCGGCGATGACGGTGACCCGGACCTCGTCGCCGAGTTCATCGTCGATGACCGCTCCGAAGATGATGTTGGCGTCGGGGTGTGCGACGCCGTGGATGACCTCGGCGGCTTCGTTCACCTCGAACAGGCCAAGGTCCGACCCTCCCGAGATCGACAACAGGATGCCCCGAGCCCCTTCGATGGACGCTTCGAGCAGCGGTGACGAGATGGCATTACGGGCCGCGTTCAGCGCCCGCCCTTCTCCCGTGGCATTGCCGATCCCCATGAGCGCGGAGCCGGCATTGGACATGATCATCTTCACATCGGCGAAGTCGGTGTTGATCAGCCCGGGGGTCGTGATCAGGTCGGTGATGCCCTGGACGCCCTGCAACAGGACCTCGTCTGCCATCTTGAACGCGTTGACCATCGAGGTCTTGTCGTTCGACACCGACAGCAGCCGGTCGTTCGGGATGACGATCTGGGTGTCGACCTTCTCCTTGAGCTTCTGGATGCCCGCCTCGGCCTGGACCGAGCGACGCCGCCCTTCGAAGGTGAACGGTCTGGTCACCACGCCGATCGTCAGCGCGCCCAGGTTCTTGGCGATCTCCGCGACCACCGGCGCTCCTCCGGTGCCCGTACCGCCTCCCTTGCCGGCGGTGATGAAGACCATGTCGGCACCTTTGAGCACTTCGGCGATCTCGTCGGAATTCGCCTCGGCGGCCTCACGGCCGACGTCGGGATCACTGCCTGCACCCAATCCACGGGTCAGATCACGACCGATGTCGAGCTTGACGTCTGCGTCGCTCATCAACAGCGACTGGGCATCGGTGTTCACCGCGATGAACTCGACCCCCTTGAGGCCGGCATCGATCATACGGTTGACCGCGTTGACACCGCCGCCGCCGATCCCGACGACCTTGATGACCGCGAGATAATTCTGCGGATTGCCGGTCATATCTGTCGTACCTCCAGGTGAGGGGCCCGATGGCCCAGGGGGAAACACTCGCAGGATCTTTCCGAGACCGGATCATGCGAGCACGGACCCGGAAACCCGACGTTGGGCCGCGCATCCGGGTTTGCCCTCGAAGCCGAGCGGACGCGAACAGGCTGCGCGCACAGGCTACATCGGGCGGACACGTTACCCCGGTCAAGGCCTCCGAGAGTGATTCGTCGGTCAGTCCGCACAGCCCGCCTCCGGGGTCAGCGTCGGCGACGTGGGCACCGAGACATCGAGCGTGCAACCCTCGCGGAGCGACCCCAGATGGGCGATGACTGCGGTGAGCGACGCGAACTTGGCGGCGAAACGGTCGGACCCGCCGAGCGTGACGACGCCGTTGCCGTCCATCGTCAGGGCGACGGAGCCGTCGTCGGTGAGCGAGATCCCACTGATCTTACGGTGATAGTCCGTGGGGAGCGCCGAGGCGGTGTCGAGGAGTGGTCCGATCGACGTCATGCGGGTCCCCGGCGCCGTGGCCCGTCGTCCTTCGAGCAGCGGCAGGTCGGTCGCCCGGCGGACCCCGGTCTCGAGGACCCGACCGTCGGCATCGACCAATGCGAAGGACGAACCCGATGCCACCTGGGCGACCGGGCTCCTGTCGACCAACTCGACCCGGACCCGGTTGGGCCATTCACGGGACACCGTCGCCCGTTGGACCCACGGGAGCGATTCGAGTCGGTTCTCGGCCTCGCCGGGCGACACGTCCATCATCGCGACCCCCGGTGCGATGCCGCTGGCACGGGCCACCTGGGCACGGTCGACGTGACTGGATCCCGAGACCGTCACCTGACCGACGGCGAGCAACGGTGACCGCAGCAGCACCCAGCCGACGACCAGGATAAGTGCCAGCACACCGAACGCGACGAGCCGCCGCAGGCGCCGACGCCCCCGGTCGCGGCGTACCGCGACCCGTCGACGACGGAGTCGCTCCGGGACGATCACCCGACCGTCGGAGGAACGGAGGGTCGAGGTCACCGGCTGCTCTCTTGGCGTGCGGCCACCGGATCATTCTCGCCGCTGTCGGACCCAGGGGCGCGGACCCCCTGCCAGAACCCCATCACGTCTGCTCCCAGGGTGGTGATGTCACCGGCACCCAGAGTCAGACAGAGGTCGTCGTCGCGCAGCTCGGAAGTCAGAAAGCCGATGAGGTCGGCCCGACGGGGCAGGTACACGACGCGGGTCCGGGGGTGGGCGTCCAGCACCGCGTGGACCAGCAACTCGCCCGACACGCCCGGACGCGGCGTCTCCCCGGCCGCGTAGACGTCGGTCAGCACGACCACGTCGGCATCGACGAAGGCGTCCCCGAAACTGCTCCACAGCGTGGCGGTCCTGCTGTAGCGGTGCGGCTGGAAGACCGCGACGACCCGTCCGAACCCCCCTGATGCGGCCGTGGCGAGAGCCGCGGTCAACTCACCGGGTATGTGGGCGTAGTCGTCGACGAACGTCACGCCGTTGCGGGTGCCGCGGAACTCGTAGCGGCGGGCCACTCCGCCGAAATGCGCCAATGCGTCGATCACCGGTTCGTCGGGCACTCCGAGTTCGATGGCCATCGCAAACGCGGCGGTCGCGTTCATGGCATTGTGCAGCCCGGGGAGCGGGAGGTCGATCAGGACCACTTCGCCGGTCGGACGACGGACCCCGAAGGAGATCGCGGCCCGCTGGGCTGACACGTCGACGATGCGGTAGTCCGCACGCTCGTCGGTGCCGTAGGTGACACACGGGGCCACCTCCGCCAGCGACGCCGCCCCGGGTTCGTCCAGACAGATCAGTCGGGGACCGGACGCACCCGCCACGAACGTCACGAATGCCTCGCGCAGGGCTTCGGTGGCCTGGAGGGGATCGGGCCCGTAGTGCTCGAGGTGGTCCGGCTCGAGACTTGTCACGATCACCGCGCCGGTGCCGAGTTCGAGGAACGTGCCGTCGGACTCGTCGGCCTCGACGACGAAGACCTCACCGTCACCCCACCCCGCGCCGGTACCGATCTCGTTCACGTCGCCGCCGATGACGAACGACGGCTGCCACCCGGCATGGCGGAGCGCCAGCGTGAGCATCGACGATGTGGTCGTCTTCCCATGGGTCCCAGCGATCGCGACGGTGCGATGGGTCCGGGCGAGCGCGCCCAGCACCTTGGAACGGTGCAGCACCGGGATGCCCGCAGCGTGCGCCGCACGGATCTCGGGGTTGGTGTCGGGCACCGCGGTGGACGTCACCACCGCATCCACACCGTCGACGACGGCCGGGTCGTGGCCGATGCGGACATCGGCGCCCAGCGCACGTACCCGCTGGACCGCCGCGGAGTCCTTGAGATCGCTGCCCGTCACCCGGTGGCCCATGCCGACCAACACGGCGGCCACCGCATTCATGCCGGTTCCGCCGACACCGACGACGTGCAGTCGGCGCGGCTCGCTGAGGTCGATGCTCATCGGCGACCTACGCCGTCCGCGACCTCGATCACCAAGGTCGCGACTGCGTCGGCGGCGTCGACCCGGGCCGAGGCACGCATCGCGGTGGCCATGCGCGCGCGCTGCGCCGGATCGTCGACGATCGGTCCGACGACCCGGGCCAGTTCGGCACCGGTGCAGTCGGCGTCGTCGACGAGCAGCGCTCCGCCCGCGTCGACGAGGTGTCGGGCGTTGGCCCGTTGGTGGTCTCGGGGCGCGACCGGCAACGGAACGAGGACCGCGGGCACCCCCAGTGCGGCGAGTTCGGCGACGCCTCCTCCCGCCCGTCCGATCACGAGATCGGCAGCGGCAAGTGCCGTGGCCATCCGGTCTTCGTACTCCACCATTTGGTAGTGAAGTCCGCCCTCGGCCATGACCGAGTCGTCGACAGAGAACGATGCGAAATCCCGGCGACCGACGACGTGGCGGATCGCCAGGTCGTCCCGGTCTGCCCAGTGCGCCGCCAGTTCCGCGACCGCGCCGTTGACCTTGCGCGCGCCGAGTGACCCGGTCGCGACCAGGACGACGATCCGATCCGCGGGAAGTCCCAACTCGGTACGTGCCGCGGCGGTGGTCCCTGCCGGATCGGCATCCCGGGCCCGGGCCATCGAGACGATCTCGGCGCGCAGCGGGTTGCCGGTGACGGTCGCACGCGGCAGGTCGGTGTCGGGAAAGGTGACAGCGCTGCGGCGTGCGAACGCCCGCAGCAACCGGTTCACCGCTCCGGCCCG
>DASSYG010000325.1:0-2307 GCA_035703405.1 Acidimicrobiales bacterium
CGACAAGACCGTCGAGACGTATGGGGGTATCGATCACGTCGTCAACAATGCCGCGATCTACGGTGGGATGAAACTCGACCTCCTGCTCACCGTGCCGTGGGACTACTACAAGAAGTTCATGAGCGTCAACCTCGATGGGGCCCTGAACATCACCCGCGCGGTATGGCCTCACATGACGAGCAGCGGCGGGTCGATCGTCAACCAGTCGTCCACCGCCGCCTGGGTCTACTCCGGCTTCTACGGACTCGCGAAGGTCGGGATCAACGGCCTCACACAGCAACTCGCGGTGGAGCTCGGCGGGTCGAACATCCGCATCAACGCGATCGCACCCGGACCCATCGACACCGAGGCCACCCGGACCACCACCCCGTCGAGCATGGTCGCCGACATGGTGAAACAACTGCCGCTCAAGAGGATCGGCACCCCCGACGATCTCGTCGGTATGTGCCTGTTCCTGCTGTCCGACGAAGCGGGTTGGGTGACCGGCCAGATCTTCAACGTCGACGGCGGGCAGGTGATCCGGTCGTGACGACCCGCATCGGCTATATCGGTCTCGGCAACATGGGCGCACCGATGGCGCACCGGTTGCTCGACCACAGCGGCAGATTGTCCGTCCTCGACACCAACCCCGACGCGGTCACTCCGTTCGTCGAAGCAGGCGCCCACCCCGTCTCGAGCGCAGCAGAACTCGCCTCCGTCAGCGACATCGTCTGTGTGACGGTTCTCGACGACGCCCAGGTCCGCGACGTCGTTGCCGGCCCCGACGGCCTGCTGTCGACAGCCGAGCCCGGCACCGTGATCGCCGTGCACTCGACGATCTCCGACACCACGGCCGTCGATCTCGAAACGCAGTGCGCGTCGCACGGTGTGGACTTCGTCGATGCGCCGGTCAGTGGTGGTGCAGCGGGCGCGAAGAAGGCCGCGTTGGCAGTCATGGTCGGAGCCTCCGACGAGGCGTTCGAGAAGATTCGAGACCCGTTCAGCGCGTTCGCCGCGCTGGTTGTACATGCCGGACCGGTCGGTGCGGGCACCCGGATGAAACTTGCCCGGAACCTCCTTCACTTCGTTTCGTTCACCGCGGCGACCGAAGCCCAACGACTCGCCGAAGCCGCCGGAATCGACATCACCGAACTCGGTAAGGTCGTCCGCCACACCGACTCGATCACGGGAGGCGCAGGATCGATCATGTGGCGCGACAATACATCCGCACTCGAACCCGACGATTCGTGGTTCCCGATCTTCTCCCATGTGCGTGCATTGGGCGAGAAGGACCTGGCACTCGCCATGGCCCTCGGCGACCGGCTCGATATCGATCTTCCTCTCGCAACACGCGCCCTCGCGGGCCTGGGCCCCGGCCTCGGAGTCGGGATCGGCGACATCGCACGCACCCACAGCATGGAGGAACAGCCGTGACCGACGACAGGCGCCAGCGCGGACTCGAGATGATGGGAAAGGTCTACGGATTCGAGTTCCAGGACGGGCCCGGCGCACATTTCGCCGCGACCGCCGATCACCTGTTCGCCGACATCTGGTCGCGACCGGGACTGAGCATTCGCGATCGGCGGTTGCTACTACTCGGCGCCTTGGCCGCACAGGGGTTGAGCGACGTCGCCGAGATCCAGATCGGCGCTGCGCTGCAGAACGAAGAACTCGACGAGGAGCAGCTACGAGAGATCGCATTGTTCCTGTCACACTATGTGGGTTGGCCACTCGGAACGAAGCTCGACAACGCGGTCGGCAATGTTCTGCACAAACGAAAGGCGGCGACCCGATGACCCACACCACCCTCTCCCGCGAGGCGCTCGCACTCGCTGAAGCCACCCCCGGTTTCATGCCCCTCGACGAGGGCACGGCGTTGCACGACGCAGCCATCCGCTACCTCGGGGACGGGGTGGGCGTCGAGATCGGCACTTACTGCGGCCGCTCCACGGTGTATCTGGGCGAGGCGGCGAAGGCGACGGGCGGCACCATCGTCACCGTCGATCACCACCACGGTTCCGAAGAGCACCAGCCGGGTTGGGAGTACCACGATTCGTCGTTGATCGACCCGCACACCGGCAAACTGGATACGGTCGGGAAACTCCGGCACACCCTCTCCGACGGCGACCTCGAGTCGCACGTCGTCGCGATCGTGGGTCGGTCCCCTCAGGTCGCTGCATTCTGGCGGACGCCGCTCGCCTTCGTCTTCATCGCCGGTGGGCACAGCAGCGAAGCGGCGCAGGCCGACTACTCGGGCTGGGCACGGTGGGTGGAGCCCGGGGGCGCCCTGATCATCCACGACGTGTTCCCCGACCCTGCCGACGGTGG
>DASSYG010000331.1:0-4971 GCA_035703405.1 Acidimicrobiales bacterium
TGACGAAAGCGACGGTTGACCTTGTGCGCATTGCTGTTGCGGAATCCCCACAGGATCCCGAGCATCACCACGTAGGCGAGCCCGAGACCGACCATCGGCGACAGGATCATGGGGATCACGACCTTGTCGAGCACCCCGGCCCATTCGACCGACGCGGCCGCGGCCACGCCGGCGCCGACCAGCCCACCGACCATGGCATGGGTCGACGACGACGGCAGCCCGAACCACCACGTGATCAGGTTCCAGGTGATCGCCCCGACCAGCGCGGAGAACACCACGATCAGCCCACTGGACTCAGAGATCGAACCGATCTCGATGATGCCCTTGCCAACCGTCTCGGCGACGCCTTCGGCGAGAAACGCGCCCACCAGGTTGAGGATCGCCGCCATGGCCAGGGCCGTGCGCGGCTTGAGTGCCCGGGTTCCCACGGCCGTGGCGATCGCGTTCGCCGCGTCGTGAAAACCGTTCGTGTAGTCGAACGCGAGAGCGATGACGACGATGGCTGCGAGGCCCGCTATCTCCACAGGTCAGCCTGCTCCATGTCTCAGTCGCTCATCGCGGCGCGGTCAGGCCACAGCGCGGTGGCACCTCGACTCGGTGGCCCGCACGGTGGCAAGTCACGGCGGCGCGTCACGAGCGGTCAGGATTCCTTGATCGCGATCGCTTCGATGGTCTTCGCGATGCGTTCGAAGGCATTGATCGCGTCCTCGAGATCGTCGGTGACCTCTTTGAGTTTGAGCACCTCCAACGCCTTGTACTTGCCCGAGAACAACTTGGCGAGCATCCGGCGGTGGATGTGATCCGCGTCGGACTCCTTGGCCTTCACCGCTTCCCAGTAGTCCGACATCGACGCCATCTTGCGGAGTCCGGGCATCGCCTCGGAGGTCATGGCGGCGAGTTCCGCGATGATCTCGACCTGCTGGCGGATGCCCTTTGGCAGCTCGGCGAGTTCGTAGAGCACCACATGGTCGGAGCCCGCGTCGACGAGGTCGGCGACATCGTCGAGGGAGACCGCGAGGGAATAGATGTCCTCATGGTCGAAAGGGGTCATGAAGCTCGTGTTGAGCCTCGTGGTGATCTCGTGGGTGATCGCATCGCCGATGTGTTCGCAGTCGTTGATCGCCTTGGCGAGTTCGGCCCGTCGATCGATGTCGTGGACGAACACCCGCAACAACTGCGCCGCGGTGTCTAGGTTCGCTGCTGCTTTCGTGAACAGTTCGAAGAACGCGTCGTCACGAGGAGAGAGTCGCACGGGTTCTGAGATTAGTGGCGTGGACCACTGACGACTCCACTTCGACGTGGCGCCGACCAGCTGGGGGGACCGGTCGGCGCCACGGGAACCAGGGAACGGGCGCGCGCCGGATCGGTCTATGGAGCCGTGAAGCCAGATGCGACCTGGATGTCCACGTTAACCATCGCCGTGCCCCCGTCGGTCACGGTCACCGGCTGGTAATGGTCGATGATGTCGGACGTAGGCCAGCCGTCCGGCAGGGTCCGGTGTGCGAAGTTCCAGTCGACGTAGATGGTGATCCCGCTGTAGACCACCCCGGCGTCGCCGAGGCTCTGGAAGGGCTGTTGGATGTCGACGAAGTACGACCCCGGCGCCACACCGGTGAACGTGTAGGTCACGAAGGTCTGGTTGGCGGGGAGGCTCACCGGCACCGTCGCGACGGGCGTGGTCGAGCGATCGGCGCTCGCGTACAGGTGGGCGAACGCGGTACCACTCACCGGGATGTCGACCGGCGAGTGAGCATCGAGTTCGTGGCCGTCCATGAGGTTCATGGTCACGCTCACCGAACCTGTCGAGGGGCCGAGAGTCGTCGTCGGCGAGGCGGCCGCGGCCACGCTCGGCAACGCCACCATCGCAACCCCGGCAGCCGCGGCGGCACCGCCGAGTTGCAGCACCCGGCGGCGACTCCACGCGTCGGTCGTGACCACACCCAGCTCCACGAGACCGGCCATCGCGGTCTGTAGATGCGCGGGCACCAGGTCGACGCCCTGCCGGGCGAGCACGAACGCCTCGGCACCAGCGCCCTCCAGGTGCAGCACCTCATGCTGCCCGGGCACCAGCACCAGCCAGTCACTACCGAGCGCTTCCACGTGCAGACGGTCGTCAACAGCGAATGTCATGTTTTCGATTCCCTCCCTCATTGCCGAAGTGGCAGGTCCCTCCGGCTGGACACATCGTATGACGCATGACTACCACGTCATTCCACTGCGAGTCAACGATTTCCTGTGCCCGGCCGCGGCCATCGGCTGGGCCGACCGGCGGTCAGAAGTAGACGATCTTCTCTGCTGCAGCTTCGGCTGCGTCGAGGTCGTCGGTGTAGGCGCCGGTCGACAGGTACTTCCAGCCGGCGTCGGCGATGATGAACACGATCACACCCGAATCGATCCGACCGGCGAGCTTTGCGGCGCCGGCCATCGCCGCCCCGCCGGAGATACCGGCAAAGATGCCTTCGGAGGCGACAAGTCGACGGGTCCACTCCAACGATTCACGGGGCCGCACGATCGACTTGCCGTCGAGCAAATCGAGCCCACCCCACTTTTCGAACACCGGCGGGATGTAGCCGTCGTCCAAGCTTCGCAGGCCCTCGACCAGCTCGCCGGAGGGCGGTTCGACCGCGAACACCTTCAGCTCGGGGCGCTGCTCCTTCAGGTAGGTGCCGACCCCCATGAGGGTGCCCGATGTGCCCAACCCGGCGACGAAGTGGGTGATGTCGGGTACGTCGCGGAGGATCTCGGGACCGGTCGTCGAAAAGTGCGCTCGCGGGTTCGCCTCGTTGCCGTACTGGTACAGAAACGCCCAGCTCGGGTGCTCGTCGGCCAGCGCCTGGGCTTTGCGGACTGCGCCGTTGGAGCCCTCACCGCCAGGCGAGAGGATCACCTCCGCGCCGAAGACCTCGAGCAGTTGGCGTCGTTCGACCGACACGTTCTCGGGCAGCACGATCTTGAGGTCGTACCCGCGCATCTGGGCGATCATGGCCAACGCGATGCCGGTGTTGCCCGACGAGGGTTCGATGATCGTCTGGCCAGGGCGCAGCGTGCCGTCGGCTTCGGCCTCGTCGATCATGGCTTTCGCGATGCGGTCCTTGACCGAGCCGGCAGGGTTCTGTCCCTCGAGTTTGGCAAGGATCCGCACGTGTCTGTTCGGACTGAGCGCGGAGACGTCGATCATCGGAGTGTTGCCGATCAGATCGAGGACCGAGTCGTAGACGGCCACGGCTTTCTCCCACGGAGCGAATACCTGAGTAATACGATCGGAATTGTACCCGTTTGTCACCCGTCTGAAAAGATCTCGACGATTTCCTCGATGACTTCTCGCCGGTCCAGCAGGTAGCTGCGCAGCACAGGGACTTCGTCGCGCAGCGACACGATGACGTATTTCCAGCCTTCGAGGAACGGATTGTCGGCCCGGTCGATGTCGGTCGGTGACGGATACGCGTCGGTGTGGGTATGGGAATGCATCACCCCGATGATGTCGAACCCACGCGGGGCGAAGACGGCCTCGGCGTCGGCGAACCCCGCGGGACCGATCGCGTAGGTCTTCGCGGACTCGTCGGTGTTGTGGGCGGGGGCGAACGCGTCGATCCGACCCGACCCGGGGACGCCGCCCAGCAGCCCGCAGGCCTCGAGCGGGTAGCCGGTGATCGCGTGGGCGACCATGGCGTGGTACGCGTCGGGGGCGAGGCCCACCGGCGGCCCCCCGGCGAGTCGCACCTGCGGGATCGGTTCGTCGGTCGCGCCGACGGCGCTCGCCTCGGTATCGAACTCAGCCACGCCGGGCACGTTAGCCACGTCTCCGGACGACCCATCCCCACTCCCGCATGAGCGGGACGAACCAATCAGGGCGGGACGCATCGCACCGCGCCGGTAGCGTGGGCGGTCCCATGTCCGCCAAGAACGCCAGACGATCGCCGGTGATCGCCACCAACCGCCGAGCGCGGCGCGATTTTGAGATCCTCGACGAGATCGAAGCGGGCATCGTGCTACGGGGCAGCGAGGTCAAATCCCTCCGCGAAGCCAAGGTGACGCTGTCGGACGCGTACGCCCGCATCATCGCCGGCGAACTCTGGCTGATCGGCCTGCACATCTCCCCCTACTCCCACGCTGCCGTGCACACCGGCCACATCGTGGACCGGGACCGCAAGTTGCTGATCCACCGTCACGAACTCGACGCGCTGTCGACGCGCCTCGCCACCGAACACCTCACCCTCGTGCCGCTCGCCCTGCGCTTCGTGGACGGCCGCGTCAAGGTCGACGTCGCCCTGGCACGGGGCCGCAAACAGCACGACAAGCGCCAGTTGATCGCCAAACGTGACGCCGACCGTGAAGCCCGACGGGCCATGGCCGCCGCGAACCGCCGCGCCGGGCGCTGACGCGCACCTGAGCCGTGGACGCACCCAGGCTGTTTGGAACACTCGCCGATGTGCTCGACTCCTGGCGGGCCGACGATCCGGACGCGCCCGCGCTGATCGGTGAACACGCGACCACCACAGCCGGCGAACTGGCCGACCTGGTCGACAGCCAGACGCGTTGGCTCGATGCCCATACGGCCCCCGGCGCGCGGATCGGCCTGCACGCCCCGAACTCGATCGATGCGGTCGCGCTGCTGTACGCGGTGCCGGCGTCGGGTCGCAGGTTCGTTCCGCTCAACACCCGCCTGACCGACCTCGAGAAGGCCGATCAGCTCCGTCGGGCCGGCGCGGCCCTGCTGATCGGCGACCCGGTCGACGGCTTCGACGGCCCTACCCTTCCGATCGGCGAACTCGGCGACGACCCAGAGGTCACCGCACCCGACCCGCACCCGACCGGGGCGACCGCATCGACCACGCCTCGCTACCGGCCCGATCCCGATGCGGTGGCCTGGATCATCTTCACCTCGGGCTCGACCGGTCGTCCCAAAGGCGTAGAGATCACCCACACATCATTGGCGGCGGCCGTGGCGACGACCGCTGCGGCGAGGCCACT
>DASSYG010000359.1:0-3540 GCA_035703405.1 Acidimicrobiales bacterium
GACCGTGCCCTGGCTCGTCGACCGGCTCAAGTCCGGCGACATCGACTTCGCCGTCGACGACCCCGACGCGCCACAGAACGTGCCGCGCATCTGGTCGGTGTGGCGGGCCAACACGCTCGGGTCATCCGCCAAGGGCGAGCAGTACTTCCTCAAACATCTGCTCGGTGTCGACAACACCGTCGGCGCGGAGGAGACCCCCGAGCGGTTCCGCCCGAAATCGGTCACCTGGCGTGACGAGGCGCCCACCGGCAAGGTCGATCTGATGTTGACGCTCGACTTCCGGATGACCAGCCACACCCTGCATTCGGACGTCATCCTGCCCGCGGCGACCTGGTACGAAAAATACGACCTGTCGACCACCGACATGCACCCGTACGTGCACTCGTTCAATCCGGCGATCTCCACGCCGTGGCAGTCGCGCACCGACTGGGACATCTGGGAGACGATCGCCGAGAAGTTCTCGGAGTTGGCCAAGGTGCATCTGGGCACGCGCACCGACGTGGTCGCCACCGCCCTCGCCCACGACACGCCCGCCGAGCTCGCCACCCCACGGGGTCGGGTGCGCGACTGGCGCAAAGGCGAATGCGAAGCGGTCCCCGGTCTCACGATGCCGAACTTCGTCGAGGTGACCCGCGACTATACGGCCATCCACGACGAGTACACCTCGGTCGGCCCGCTGCTCGAAGAGCTCGGCATGACCACCAAAGGCGTCACCTTCGAGGTCGCCGACTACGTCGAAGAGTTGCGCCGCATCAACGGGGTCACCGAATCTGGCAAGGGACGCGGCCAACCGCGCCTGCAGACCGACCTGCACGCATGCGAGTTCATCCTGCGTCTGTCGGGTACGACGAACGGCCGCATGGCGACCATGGGGTTCGAGGCCTTGGAGCGTCGCACCGGGGTCCGCCTCGCCGACCTGGCCGCCGAGTCCGAAGGCAAACAGGTGACCTTCGAAGACACCCAAGCGGCGCCCGTGCCGGTGATCACCTCACCGGAATGGTCGGGTTCCGAGTCGGGGGGACGGCGCTACTCGCCCTTCACCCAGAACGTCGAACGCCTCAAACCGTGGCACACCCTCACCGGCCGTCAACACTTCTACCTCGACCACGACTGGATGCTGGCCCTGGGCGAAGGGTTGCCGGTCTTCCGTCCGCCACTCGACATGACCGCCCTGTTCGGCGAACCCGCGATCGGTGACCTGTCACCCTCGACCAGCGACGCGTCGCCCGCGACCGGTGTGTCGGTGCGCTATCTCACCCCGCACAACAAATGGGCGATCCACTCGATGTACATGGAGAACTTCTTCATGATGAACCTGTCGCGTGGCGGTCAGACGATCTGGATGAGTGTGGAAGACGCCGAAGCCGCCGACATCGCCGACAACGACTGGATCGAGGCGGTCAACCGCAACGGGGTCGTCTCGGCTCGGGCGATCGTGTCGCACCGCATGCCCAAGGGCACCGCGTTCATGCACCACGCGCAGGACCGCACCGTGAACGTGCCGATCTCGGAGACCTCCGGTCAACGCGGCGGGATCCACAACTCGCTCACCCGGATCATGCTCAAGCCGTCGCATCTGATCGGCGGTTACGCCCAGCTCAGCTTCGCCGCGAACTACTACGGCCCCACCGGCAACCAACGCGACGAGGTCACCGTGATCCGCAAGCGCACGACCCCGGTCGTTTACGAGTGAGCTTGCCGTGACCGAGAAGCGCCCATGACCGAGGAGACGGCCCGATGCGAGTGATGTCCCAGATGGCGATGGTCATGAACCTCGACAAGTGCATCGGGTGCCATACCTGCTCGGTCACCTGCAAACAGGCGTGGACCAACCGGGTCGGCCTGGAATACGTGTGGTTCAACAACGTTGAGACCCGCCCTGGCCAGGGCTATCCCCGCGGGTATGAAGACCAGGAGAAGTGGCGCGGTGGCTGGGAACTCTCCTCGGCGGGTCGGTTGAAGATGAAGGCCGGCGGACGGGTCCGCAAGCTGCTGTCGTTGTTCGCCAATCCGCGCCTGCCGGGTTTGAACGACTACTACGAACCGTGGACCTATGAATACGACCGGCTGTTGCAATCACCGGCGCAGCAACACATCGTCTCCGCGCCCCCCAAATCGCTGATCACCGGCGACCGGGTCAACATCACCTGGTCGGGCAACTGGGACGACGACCTGGGCGGCACCTACGCGGCGAAAGACGCCGACCCGATGATCCGGGGCATCGAGGACAAGGTGAAGCTCGACTTCGAGAACACCTTCATGTTCTACCTGCCCCGCATCTGCGAGCACTGCCTGAACCCGACCTGTGTGGCGTCGTGCCCCTCGGGGGCGATCTACAAGCGCACCGAGGACGGCATCGTGCTGGTGGACCAGAACAAGTGCCGCGGCTGGCGCATGTGCATCTCGGGGTGCCCCTACAAGAAGATGTACTTCAACCACCGCACCGGCAAAGCCGAGAAGTGCACGTTCTGCTATCCGCGGATCGAACAGGGCGAGCCGACCGTGTGTTCGGAGACCTGTGTGGGGCGGCTGCGCTACATCGGCCTGGTGCTCTATGACGCCGACCGGGTCACCGAGGCGGCGTCGGTCACTGACGAACGCGAACTGTACGAGGCCCAGAAGGACATCATCCTCGACCCGAACGACCCCGAGGTGCTCGACGCCGCCGACCGCGCCGGCATCCCCTATGACTGGGTGCAGGCCGCGCAGCATTCGCCGATCTACTCGCTGATCCACACCTACGGTGTCGCGCTGCCGCTGCATCCCGAATACCGGACGATGCCGATGGTCTGGTACATCCCGCCGCTGTCGCCGGTCATCGACGTGGTGCGAGACACCGGTTATGACGCCGAAGATGCCGAGAACCTGTTCTCCGCGATCGACACGTTGCGGATCCCCGTCGAGTATCTGGCGAACCTGTTCACCGCCGGTGACGTGCCCACCGTGGAGCGGGTGCTCTACCGGCTCGCCGCGATGCGTTCCTACATGCGCGACATCAACCTGGGCAACGACCCCAAAGAGGGCATCGCGAACGCCGTGGGCATGACCGGTGCCGAGATGCAAAAGATGTACCGGCTGCTCGCGATCGCCAAATACGACGAGCGCTACGTCATCCCCGCCGCGCACGCCGAGGAAGCCCACGATCTGGAATCGATCGCCACCGACTGCCCGTTGAACGGCGAAGGTGGCCCGGGCATGACCGAGGCGATGTCCGAGCAACCACTCGAGAAACCGACCGGGGTCTGGGCGCGGGTGGCATCGCCCCGCCGCAAGAAGGGCTCTTCGTGACGCCGCTGCTGGGTCGCACGCGCGACCGACTTGGGCCGTCGAAGCTCGACGCGGACGAGGTCCGGGCCGCGCACGCGTGTGCGTCGTGGCTGATCGGCTACCCCGACGAGGCACTTGTCGCACGGCTTGGTGACATCGGCCGGCTCGCCGCCGGGCTGGACTCCTGTCTCGCCGAACCCCTCGGGCGTACGGTCGATGCTCTTGCCGCCGAGGATCCGGTGACCTTGTGCGAGCGCTACGTCGAGACCTTCG
>DASSYG010000396.1:0-2289 GCA_035703405.1 Acidimicrobiales bacterium
AAGGAAGTGACGAGAGCAGGTGAGAGGAATGGGTAGGAGGCGCGGCGCGGGGCACGGCATATCCGACGATTTTCCCGACGACGGCACCCCCGTGGACATCGCGGCAGTGCGGCGCGATGACGCCCTCATCGATGCGATCTCCGGCGACGGTCCAGTGGAGACCCAGTCGACCGAGGAGTACGAACTCGCCACAATGCTCGCGGGATGGCGAGCGGAGATCCTGGCAGATCCGCTACCGGCCGGCCCCGATCTCGACGAGGTCGTCGCGGCGGTCAACCGCGAACTCGGCGCCCGTGAGGCGCTGGCTGCGCAACCACCCACGCGTTCCAAGGGCCAGCTTCGGCTCATTCGCCCGCTCGCCGGGGCTGCTGCGCTCATCGCAGCTGCTGTCGGTGGTGCTGCCACCGTCTCGTACAGCGCCGAACCGGGAGACGCACTCTGGGGCGTCAAGGAAGTTGTGTTCAGCGAACAGGCGGAGTCGACCATGGCGAGGATCGACACCAGTTCGACCCTGCAGAGGGCCGAGCAACTGATCGCCGAAGGCGAGACCGAGGCCGCGACCGAACTGCTCCGGTCGGCGGAGGTCCGCTCGTCGGACGTCAGGGATGCGGGCCAACGCAACGAACTCGGCGATTGGCTGCAACGGCTCACCGAGGAGATGAACCGTGTCATCCCGGCACTGCCGGTTCCTCCCCTCATTCCGGGTACGCCACTTCCTCCCGGCCCGGGAGCCGAGGTAGTCCCGTCGATCCCGCCGAGCACCCCGGGTGCACCGCAGCCGACGGCGCCCGTCGAAACCACAACGAATCCGGAGCCGAGCGTCGATCCGACGATCCTGAACGCGCCTACGTCGCCGGTGGAGACAACCTCCCCATCTGTGCCGCCGAGCACCGGGACACCCAGCCCGGATAGTTCGACCGGCACGACCCAGCCTGCTCCGACGACCACGGTGTCCGCACCGGACCCGAGTACGTCGTCCGGTACACAGGGATCGAGCACCGCACAGCCCTCGTCGGCCGACCTGGATCTCGACGAGACGACGTCCGGCGGCGCCTGACGTCCAGACCACGGAAAAGCCCGGCAGCGTGAGCTGCCGGGCTTTTCGTCGCTGTGCCGCCCGGGTCGTCAGGAATCGAGTCCGTAGGGGTCGACCGGCAGGGCTTCGTTCATCGACGCGTCGGCGTACCCGCGGCAGTAGTCCCAGGTGACGTACGCGTCGGGGGACGGGTCGAAGGCCGGCTCGTGGGGGCGGACTGTGCCGTCGACGAGCAGTTGGAGCAGGTTCGCGCGGAGCATGTCCCAGTCGTGGTAATGCTCCTGGTGGCAATCCTCACAGCACACGACGAGGCCGCGGACTCCGCGTGGAGCCAGCAATGCCTCGTACACTGCGAGGTCGGCAAGATCCTCTTCGACCGCGAGTCGTTCGGCAGGGTCCAATGGCTGACCCGGCTCGATCGCGTCCAATGCGGCGGACGGATCGTCGGGATCTCCTGCAAACGGATCCGGTGGCAGACCGGGGGGCAACTGATCACGCACGCCACCACGGTACGCAGATCGAGGGGGTCCGCGCCAGCCGTCCAGCGTGGACACGCCGGTGGACCGACCATAATGGGGAGATCTCGAGCACGCCGACATGGGCTGCGGCGAGTCTCGCGGTTGCCAACAGATACCATGGTCGTCGACGGCTCCGCCATCCATGACGCTGCCGTTTCACACAATCCCACTGCCGGACGGTCCGTCCGTCCGCACCCATCGATCACCACGGAGGGTCCGAACCGCATGAGTAGTACCGGAGGGCACGTGCACACCGGCGGTGACGACCCGAACAAGGTCGCAATGCTCGGTCTGACCTTCGACGATGTGCTGCTGCTGCCCGCGGCGTCGGACATCGTTCCCAGCAAGGTCGACACATCGAGCCAGCTCACCCGCGAGATCCGACTCCGGATCCCGCTGGTCAGTTCCGCCATGGACACTGTCACCGAATCGCGCATGGCCATCGCAATGGCGCGCGCCGGCGGCATGGGCGTCCTGCATCGCAATATGCCTGCAGAAACGCAGGCCGCGCAGGTCGAGACCGTCAAGCGCTCGGAGGCGGGCATGGTCACCGATCCGGTGACCTGCAAGCCCACCGACACACTCGCCGATGTCGACGCGATGTGCGCGCGATTCCGGATCTCGGGTCTCCCGGTGACCGACGACGCGGGTCAGCTCGTCGGCATCATCACGAACCGCGACATGCGGTTCGAGGTGGATCAGAGCCGCCCGGTTGTCGAGGTGATGACCAGGGCT
>DASSYG010000178.1:0-7986 GCA_035703405.1 Acidimicrobiales bacterium
AGCTCATCGATGGTCGTCGCCGCCGACAGGCTGGCCGTCGCGTCGACGTCGGGACCGAGCGCCGCGTAGCTGTGCACGTCGTGGAGCAGGTGAGGACCCAGCTCGTCCCAGGCCGCGTCGAGGTCGTCGGCCACGAACACCGTGGTGGGCAGATCGGGGGGCGGCATCAGACAGAACCCCGGCTCGTGGCCGTTGGCGCGGCATTCGTCCCGGTAGAGCTCCTTCAGGGCGCGTCCACCGCCCTGGGCGTAGAAGTCGAGACCGTACCGGCCGGCGCGTCGGGCCGCCGCGGCGCTGCCTCCTCCGATGTGGACCCTGGGGCCGCCCGGAGTGAACGGTGGGGGAGTGACCCGGATGCGTCGCCCGTCGTGGTCGAACGTCTCGCCGGTCATGGCCTGCAACAACACCTCGAGGTGCGCGTCGGCGATGCGACCGCGTCGGTGGAACTCGACACCGAAGTGGGCGAACTCCTCGGGGCGATAGCCCACCGCGAGGATGTGGCTCGCGCGGCCACGGCTCAGGATGTCGAGCACGACCAGATCCTCGGCGAGGCGAACCGGGTCATACAGCGGCAGTACGAGAGCCGAAGTCAGAATCGGGATCGACGATGTACGTGCCGCCATCGCCGCGGCCACCAGCAACGGCGCGGGAAGGTAACCGTCGGCGAGGCCGTGGTGCTCGCTCACCAGCACGCTCACCGCGCCGCGGGACTCCCCATGGGCGACCATGTCGAGAGCCGTCGCGTACAACTCGGTCGGTGTGGCGCCGATTCCCGGTGCCCGCAGATCGAACCGCATGATGAACACGAGTGGGGCCCTCCGGGACGGCGGCGATGACCGGACGGTCATTCAGGTCGGTCGATGGCACCAACCATTGCACGCGCGGCAACCGCAGGGGCCGGCAGGTCGTCGTCGCCGGCTTGCCGGGCCGAAGGGGGAGCGCCGCTGGGACTGGTTGCGCCACTAGACCCGAGACGGCCCATTTGGCCGTCGAGGCCGTCTCGTCAGGGGGTGTCGGGCAGGTGGAACTCGGGGTTGAAGATGAATCCGACGATCGAGCCGGTGTCGTTGCGGACGCTGCCCGTCACGATCTCGCCACCCACGTTGGTGGCCGGGGTGTGCTCGACGGCGCCGAGCTCGATCGCGGCGTCCATCGCGACCTGCACGTCGTCGACTCCCCAGTAGACGGTCGCGCCGTCGGCCGGCTCGCTGTCGGGCAGCAGGCCGAGTTCGTAGCCGGCCACCTCATAGCCCACGTAGAAGACCTCGTCGAAGTACGGGCCGTAACCGAGCAGTGCGGTCCACCACTCCTTGGCAGCGGCGAGGTCGGTCACAGGATGGATGACGGTTCGCAGGCCTTGCGGAGAGATCGGCATCGTCGCAGCGTACGCGCCCACCGCGGAAGGCGCCACGGCGCCATTGCACGCCCGGGCGACGTTCGGTATCTGTGGAGGTGACGCCGAAGGGAACGCCATGTCAACCAGTGAAAAACTTCTGGACCTCGAGCACGACGCCTGGGAAGCGCTCTGCACCAACGGCAGCGCAGCCGCCGACTTCGATGGCGAACGCCTCGCCGACGAGGCCGGTGTAGCCGACCGTCCCGGCAGATGCGGCGCCGCCAGCCAGGCGACTGCCTTGGTGGCACCGGGACGGGCACTGCAAGCTGGTCGCCGTGGAGATCCGGGCGCGTACCGAGGCCGACATGGATGAACTCGTCGTGGTCGCCCGACGAGTGCGCGAGACCGACAACTATCCGATCTTCGAACCTGAGCTGGGACTTGCATGGTTTCTCACCAATCCCGAACCGCTGGATGCATGGGTGGCGGTGGGTGACGGCGCGATCCTCGGGCACGTCGCGCTGCACCCGACAGCGACACGGGGCGCGATGCGAATGGTCGCGGAACACGCCCGCAGCACCGAGGTCGCATTCGTCTCACGACTGCTGGTCGACCCGATGCGGCGCGGGCAGGCGATCGGCGCCCGGCTGCTCGATCACGTACGCGAGGCGGCACGGGCGGCGGGGCGCGGCTTGTACCTCGAGGCCGTCGACGTGCCCGACGGGGCCGCGGCGATGGCGCTCTACCGGGCCACCGGCTGGATCGAGCTCGGTCGGGTTCGGTTCGACCTGCTCGACGACGGCACCGAAGAGGTGGTCTTCGCCGCACCTACCTACTGATCGGGGGCGTTGTGGTGCATCGCGGCAGATGATCAGGCCGCGGAGAGATCGGTGTGGGTGAAGTCGTCGCCGACAAACAGCAGCGGTTCCCGCTCGGCGCGGGCGAGCGCATAGGCGAAACAGTCTCCGAAATTGAGCCCAGCGGGGTGGCCGGACCCTATGCCGAAGTTCCGATAGGCCTCGCGGGCGATTCGGACGTGGTTGGCCGAGACGGGCACGGGTTCGATGCGGGCCGTGGCGAGCAGGTCATCGAGGCGGCCACTGAGCACCGGGTCGCCGTTGGCGTCGACGACGATGCTCACTTCCAGGAGGGTCCCGGTCGAAATCCGCTTTCGCTCACGGCTGGCGAGTGCCGTGCGGAGTCGATCCGCAGCGGGTTCATCGCGCAAGATGGCGATCAGTGCGGAGCTGTCGATGATCACCCCGGCAGTCCCCGCTCGCCGTAGAGCAGATCGCCATGGTCGGTCGCGCCGTACCGAAGCCGCCACCGCGCCGCGGCATCTTGAGAGATTCGTTCCAATTGCCCGAGTCGGTCGTCGGCGGCCCTGGCATCGTCTGCGTCCAGGCGCGCCAATCGTTCACGAACCGATTCGGTGACGGCATCGGTGATGGACTCTCCGGTGCGCGCAGCGAGTTCACGAACCAGACGTTCCGCCTCGACGTTCTTCAGATTCAGGCTCATGGCAGAAGTCTACCCATGCATTCTGTAATTCAAGATGGAGTGACTCGTCGCGTCCCGGCCCGGTCACTCGGCGCGGTGGCGGAGCCGGAACCAGCCGTACGCGATCGCAGCGATGATCAACAGTGCGGCGATGAAGGTGAGCCACAGCAGTCCCTTGACGACTGCGCCGAGGATCCCCAGCGCGGTCAGGATGATCACGACGACCATCGGACAGCCGTACTCCCGCGGGCGGATTGCCGCCGGTCGGGGCTCGGTGTCGCTCGTCGATGGGGATGCTGGGCCAGACTGGAGGGCGATGCCGGGCCACCCAGAACGTGCAGTCGACTTGGCAGGAGTCGACCTGTCCGATGCCGATGTGTTCGCCGACGGACCGCCACACGCCGCGTATCGGTCGCTGCGCGACCACGCACCCGTCTTCTGGCATGCACCGACGGCGGCCACGCCCGACGGCGAAGGGTTCTGGTGTCTGACGCGGCACGACGACGTGACCTGGGCGGCGAAGCAGTCCGCGGTGTTCTCATCGGCTGGAGGAGGCGACCGCGACGGCGGTGGCACGCTCATCGAGGATCTGCCCGCGGGCTTTGCTGCCGGAGTGTTGTTGAACATGCAGGACGACCCCCGGCACCACCACATCCGCCGCCTCGTCACGCCGTCGGTCGCTCTCAAGCGTCTGCGGGTGATGAAAGACGCGCTGGCGGCGCGTCGCGATGAGATCCTCGACGCCGCGGTAGCACGCGGCGACGTCGATTTTCTGGTCGATGTCGCCGCGGAATTGCCGTTGCAGGCGATCGCGTCACTGCTGGGCATTCCCCAGTCCGACCGGCACTTCCTGCTCGAGTGGGCCGATGCGACGTTGGACTACGATGATCGTGACCCGGGCTCCGATTCGGCACGCAGTCAGGCCGCCGCCGCGGAGATGGCGGGCTACACGTCGCGGTTGCTGGACGACAAGCGACGGTGTCCGGCCGAAGACATCCTCTCGGTGGTCACCCACGCGGATCTGCCCGGCGAGGCCGACCCGGGCGGACCGTTGAGCGAGCTCGAGCAGGAGATGTTCGTGCATCTGCTGGTGGCCGCGGGCACCGAAACCACCCGCAACACGATCACCGCGGGAATGCTCGCCCTGATCGACCGGCCCGACGACTGGGATGCCCTGCGCTCAGATCGGTCGCTCCTTCCCAGTGCGGTGGACGAGATGCTGCGCTGGGCGTCTTCGACGATCTACAACCGGCGGACCGCCACTCGAGATGTCGAACGCCACGGGCAGACGATCAGAGCCGGCGACAAGGTCGTGCTGTGGTGGCAGGCCGCCAACTACGACGACCGGGTCTTCGTCGACCCGCATCGCTTCGACATCAGACGGGACCCGAATCCGCACGTCGCATTCGGTTTGGGGAGCCACTTCTGTCTGGGCGCGAACCTCGCCCGGTTGGAGATCGACCTGGTCTTCGACGGTCTGTTGGACCGGGTGGCCTGCCCGGTGCTGAACGGGCGGCCTGAGCGAACCCGGTCCAACAAGCACGCAGGGTACCGTCACGCCCCGGTATCGCTGCGCGCCTGATCGGCCGCCCCGGCCGCCTCCGTTCGGCCTCGGGGACCTTCGTGCGCCGGTGACGCTTCCCCGAGTACGGGACGGGGTTCAGAGGGCCAGGTGATGATCGTGAGGTCGAGCCAGCGGTCGAACTTGGTGCCGACCTCTCACAGTCGAGGAACGTGCCGATCCAGCCTCGTGCCTCGACCTCGCCATGGGTCCGACCGGTCCAGATCGCCGTGGATTGTTCGATGGCGTCGTTGCGGATGTGACAGATCGCCGCGACGTCGTCCGCTTTGGCGAGTCGTATCCTGAAGTCGTCCGTCTGGGTCACGATCGCCATTCTTGCCCCTGTCCCGGAGGCGTCGTCGCCCTCGGAAGATTGCGCGGATCGTGCGTGCATCTGGCCGACGGAGGCTCGCTGCGCGAACAGCTCGTCACCGTCGAGGCGCCCGAGAGCTTCACCTACCCCCGCACGATCCTCGCGGGGCGCGTCGCGCTGCCGGTGTTCGCATGGCTCTGGAAGGGCTACGCGCGCCGGGCACTCGATCCTTCAGTGACCGGTCAGATGGTGCGGATGACGCGCGCGGGATTGCCGACGGCGACGACACCGGCGGGCAGATCACGGGTGACGACCGCACCGGCGCCGACCACCGTGTCGTCACCGATCGTCACGCCGGGGCACACCGTCACTCCGCCACCCAACCAGACGTTGTCGCCGAGGGTGATCGGCTCGGCCGCTTCGAGCTTGTCACGACGCATCTGCGGGTCGATCGGATGGGTCGGGGTGAGCAACTGGACGTTCGGGCCGAGCTGACAGTCGGCACCGATCGTGATCGGCGCGACATCGAGGGCGACGAGGTTGAAGTTCACGAACGTGCGATCACCGACGCTCATGCGGTCGCCGTACTCGAGGAAGAACGGCGGACGGATCACCACATCGGTGCCGAGGTCGCCGATGATCTGTGCGAGCAGCGCCCGTGCATCGCCCGTGCCGTCGACGACCGCTCGGTGGTACGCGTCCGACAGCCGCCTGGCGCGCTCTTCGAGCGCGGCATTCTCGGGGTCGTCCGCGAGGTAGAGATCTCCGGCCAGCATCCGCTCGCGATTGGTGCGCCGGTCGCCCGCGAAGTGGTCCCGGCTCGTCATGGCTGTGATGCTATGAGGTGGCTGCGTCGCTTCCCATGGCCAGATAGAACAGGCGCGTCGACTGGGTCTTGAACAGCGTGCCGTAGGCGGAATAGGGCACGTGACCGGCACCCTCGAGGGGTCCCCAGAACACGAACCGGCCCAGCTTCACCAGCTCGTCTCGGGTTGCCTCGGACCACGCAAAGGGGGTCTGGTTGTCCTTGGTTCCCGAGAACAGGTACCCGGGGGAGGGCAGCGTCTCGGACTCGGCGAGCTTCTCGGCGAGTCCCGGCGTCTCGGTCGGTGGCAGACCGCCCGAGATCGACGACCACGCCTGAACCTCGGACGACTGGTCGAGATTCGAGGTGTTCAGAGGGGCACCGGCCATGGCCTCGATCGATGCCGGGTCCTCGGGATTTCCCGGAACATCGGCGAGCATGCCCGCCAGGATCGCCATGATGGCTCCGGCCGAGTCGCCGATCATGGCGATCCGCTCCGCATCGACGCCGTAGGTGTCGGCGTTGGCGCGCAGCCAGCGCACCGCGGCCTGGCCATCGGAGGTCGCTGCCATCGCGGCCACCTTGCAGCCGCTTGCGTCGCTGATCAGCCCTTGCAGTGATCCACAGTCGACGTTGGCGAGTCGTCGATAGTCGATCGAGATCACGACGTAGCCGGCCTTGGCGAAGTGCCGGGCGAGGTCGACCGAGACCGAATTCGTCTTCGATCCGATGAAGAAGCCACCCGAGTGCGCGACGACGACTGCGGGACGGTGGGTCACGGTGTCGCCGCGTGGCTCGTACACGTCGAGTTTCATCGCCATGGGATCGTCGTCGAGATCCGGTGCGGTGCTCCAGGTGATGTTCGAGGTGACATCGACGTCGCTGAACACGGGCTCGTAGTACCGCACTGGGGTCGGCGAGTCGAGTTCGCCGATGGGGCCGAAGGCCGACCAGGGCTTGGGGTCGCCGTCGCAGGCCGTTCCGGCGGCGGCGACAACCAGTGCGGCCAACACCGCCAGGACGCGCCGCCGTGCCCGACTGGTGAAGAACGTTCGTGGTGTCATCGATTTCCCCGAGTCTCGTCGTGCCGCGACCTCGGACCGGCCCGGTCGCGCTGAATGGTCCGAAACCCTAGACCAGCACACGCCCACGCCGACCCCGAGCCCGATTCGTCTGGCGGTGGGGGTCAGGTGGGGAGGATGCGGATCGGGAGGACCCGGGGGCCGCGGACCTGGCCGCCCGACCAACGCACGGCGTCCGGGTCGGCGAGGGTGAAGTTCGGGTAACGCTCCAGCCAGGTTTCGATGGCGATCCGCAGCTCGAGGCGGGCCAGGTTCGACCCCAGGCAGCGGTGGATGCCCAGTCCGAACGCGGCGTGGCGGTTCTCGGTCCGGTCGATGACGACCTCATCGGCGCGTTCGAACGCCTCGGGGTCACGGTTCGCCGACGGGAACGGCAGCAGCGCCCAGTCGTCGGCTTTCATCGGGCAACCGTGGAAGTCGAAGTCGTCGATGACCAGTCGGGCCATCGTGACCGGCGCATAGGCACGCAGGAACTCCTCGATGGCGATCGGGATGAGATCGGGCTCGGCCACCAGACGCTCCCGGTCGGCCGGGGTGCGGGCGAGATGCCAGATCGAGGCGCCGATCGCGCTCCAGGTGGTGTCGATCCCGGCGAGCAGCAGCAACGCGATCGTGCCGAACACGTGACGATGCGAGATCACCTCGCCGTCCATCTCGGCGTTCAACAGGTAGCTGGTGAGGTCGTCGCGCGGCTCAGCCTCGTGCTCGGCCATCTGCACCGAGATGTAGTCGACCAGGTGACCGATCGTCTCGCCCCGCTCGGCAGGAGGCCGGTCGACCCGTTCGAGCGCGTCGTAGACGAACGTGCGGAACTTGTCGGCGTCCGACGCGGGAAAGCCGAGCATCTTGGCGATGACCCGCACGGGGATGTGCTGGCCGAAATCGATCGCCGCGTCGACCACGTCGTTGCCCGCGACCTCGTCGAGCAGCCCGTTGCAGTACGCGCGGGTGAACTCCTCGAGCGGGACGATCGCCTTCGGGGTGAACTCCGGCAGCAGTAGTCGTCGGGCGCCATGGTGGAAGGGCGGATCCGACGAGATCGGGGGAGCGATCCCGACCGGCGCGATGTCTCCGGGGCGGGATCCGGTGACGATGATCGACCGTGACGAGAAGTTCTCGGTGTCATAGGCGACCTCGGAGACCAGGTCGTGGGTGAGTGGCAGCCACGCCCCGCCGTAACGTTCGGTGTGGGCGACGGGGCACTTCCCGCGCAGGTCGTCCCAGATGGGGAACGGGTCGGCCGCCCAGGCCGGGTCGGTGTGGTCGAAGTCGGTCGCCCAGTCGGTGACCGGACGGCGTGCCGTGGACTCGTCCGCTCCGTCAGGGTCCTCGCCGACGACCTCGGAGATCGCCGCGTCACGACCCGTGCGGTTCGTACCGGCTGCGCCC
>DASSYG010000279.1:0-3149 GCA_035703405.1 Acidimicrobiales bacterium
AGCTCGCCCCCGAAGCCATCCAACGCTCGTTCGCGACGGCCGACGCACGGGCGTTGAACGTCATCTTCCGGACGGGCACGCCCGAGCGCACCTCGGTTCCACTCGACCAGCAGGCCACCGTCGTCCACGACATGGAGGCCCAGTTCTCGTCGTCGGAGGTGCCGCCGGGTCTGTCGCTCACCCCGTCGGGTCTCGCGGTGGTCGGGGTCGGTCTGCTCGAAAACCTCGAGTCGAACCGGGTCCTGCTCACGTATCTGTCGATCAGCTTCGTCGCCCTCTATCTCGCCATCCGGTTGCGCAGCGTCCTCCGTTCGCTGCTGTCGTTGATTCCGGTGCTGATCGCCGTCGGGCTGTCGTCGCTCGTGGCCTACGCGCTCGACCTGAAACTGTCGCCGCTCACCGCGGTCGGCGGACCGCTCGTCGTGGCGATCTGTACCGAGTTCACGTCACTGATCCTGTTGCGGTTCGTGGAGGAACGCGGGCGCGGTTTCGCGCCTCGCGAAGCCATGGACCACACCGCCGCGCGGACCGGTCGCGCGTTCATCGTGTCGGCTCTGACCGCGGTGTCCGGCGTGGCGGTGATCGCCACGTCGTCGATGCCACTGCTCCGCGACTTCGGAATCATCGTCGGCATGAACGTGTTGGTGGCCCTGCTCAGCGCGCTGGTGTTCCTCCCGCCGATGCTGGTGTGGGCCGAATCGAACGGACGGAACTGGATCTCACGCCACCTGATCCCTGCCGAAGTGCTCGACGCCGAACGGGAGCGTCTCGGAGGAACCGGGCAACCCAGTACGACATGACGCTGTGGGAACCGGGTGATCCCCGGATCGGAGAATCAGCGGCATCCGTCGAGGACGTCGAGACCGGCGAGACCGTCGAGGAGCAGACCTGGCGGGTCGCCGAACTCGGCGCCGCGATCGGATCGTGTCTGCGCGCGACGTTCTCCGACGAGATCTGGCTGCAGGGTGAGATCCGGTCACTGCGCCCAGCGAACCGCAACGGCCATCAGTACTTCGACCTGATCGAGCCTGGCGCGGCACAGGGCGCATTCCCGGATGCGAAGATCTCGGTGAGCCTCTTCCGTGGCTCTCGCACCCGCGTCCTCGATGTGCTGCGCGCGGCCTCGGATACGACGGCGCTCACCGACGGCGTCGAGGTCCGCATCCGCGGCAAGGTCGACTGGTGGGCGGCCGGTGGTCAGCTCCGCCTGGTCATGTCCGACATCGACCCGGTGTTCACCCTCGGCCAACTCGACGCGCAGCGTCGCGCCCTGCTGGCCCAGCTCTCCTCCGAAGGGCTCCTCGACGCGAACGCCCGCCGGCCACTCTCGCCGGTCCCTTCGCGGGTCGGGCTGGTCACCAGCGCCGGATCCGCAGCACACGCCGACTTTCTGCACGAGCTCCAGGCGAGCCGGTACGTGTTCGACGTCGTGCTGGCCGACGCCCGGGTCCAGGGCGCCGATGCGCCCCGGACGCTGGTGGCCGCGATCGACAAGCTCACCCGCGCCGCGGTCGACGTGATCGCGGTCGTGCGTGGAGGCGGTTCGAGGACCGATCTCGTCGCGTTCGATCATCCCGACGTCGCCCGTGCCATCGCCGGCGCACCGATACCGGTCTTCACCGGTGTCGGCCACGAGATCGACAGGAGTGTCGCCGACGAGGTCGCCCATTCGGCGTTCAAGACCCCGACGGCGGTCGCCGGTGCCCTCATCGCCGCCGTGGCAGACGCCGAGGCCACGCTCGAGGGTTTTGCGACCCGTCTCGACGCGTCGGCCGACCGTCGCCTGACCGCCGCCGAGCACGAGCTCACCGATCGACTCCGACGCGTCGCGCGCGCCGCCCGGGTCGCCGACGCTCGAGCATCGTCCCACCTCGACGCGCGCCGGCGACAACTCGACCTCGGGGCGCGGCGCCACCTGCGCGACCAAGGCCGCGCCTGGCGGCTGCGCCGCGACCGACTCGGTGACGTCCCCCGGCGCCAGTTCGCGCGCGCAGCCGAACGACTCGTCACGGTCGAGGCACGGCTGGGGGCATCGGATCCGGCCCGACTGCTGGCGCGGGGCTGGTCGCTGACCCGGACCGAAGAAGGCGACATCGTGCGCACGGCGATCCAGGTCGCCCCGGGCCAGACACTGCTCACCACACTCGGGTCCGGAACCGTGAGAAGTACCGTGACCGCCACCCCCGAACAGGACCACTGATGACCGACCCAGACGACACAGAAGCCGACGCGCCGGCCGCGTCCTACGCCGAGGCCACCGCAGAGATCGACGCCATTCTGACCGAACTGGAGCGCGACGACCTCGACGTGGACCTGCTCGCCACCAAGGTACGTCGCGCCGCCGAATTGCTGACCTGGTGCCGTGGTCGGATCCAAGTCGCCACCGCAGATGTCGCCGAAGCGGTGCACGCGCTCGACGGAGAGCCGGTCGACACCGGCGAAGGTCCCGTCTGATCCACCGCAGGAGCGACATTCGTGCGGGGTCACCCACTCTCACGCCGCGGTGTGGGATCGTGGAAGGATCATGTCCGGACCGACTCTGTTCGCCGCAACCGCATCGGTGGGCTGGAGCATCACCGTGCTCGCGCTCTATGCGCTGATCGGCATTCCGATCGTCTTCTGGGGGCTGACCCGGACGGGCAAACGAGGTCTCGCGTGGGTGCTCCTCCCCCTGATCAGTGCCGTCGCCACGATCGGATTGTGGCTGTACGTGCACCAACAGGTGCACGCGTGAGCACGACGCGATCCTCGGGGACCGTCACGGCACAGATCCGCCTACCCGACCAGTCGGCGGTGCGCCTCGAAGGGGTGAGCGTCGGGCGTGGAGGCCAACGAGTGCTCGACGACGTCGACCTCGCGATCGAACGCAACATCTGCTTCGGCATCGCCGGCAATGCGGCCGGATCGTTGGGGACGCTCGCGGACCTGATCGCCACCGCTCGCCGCCCCACCGCCGGGTCGATCCGTGTGCTCGGGTTCGACGCCGACCGCGAACCGGGTGAGATCCGCCGCCGACTCGGCTACCTCCCCTATCCCCACAACGTGCCGTCCCACCTGCGGGTCGCCGAGTACCTGTCGCTCCAGGCGGCGGCACTCGGTGTCACCCGGGAGCGTTGGGACTCGACGATCGAGACCTTGCTCACCCTGGT
>DASSYG010000284.1:0-2452 GCA_035703405.1 Acidimicrobiales bacterium
GCCCCTCGTGCTCGGAACGGACCGAATCCGATGTCGATCTCGCGCGAGGCAATTACGATCGTTCGAGAAATGGCTGACGCGACCGAGCATCACGCCGTCAGCGCCGAAGCGTCGCGAGCGGAAGCAACCCAAGGGTCTCGCCGATCGCCGGCGGGGATTCCGGTCGGCTACCAGCCCGCTCTCGATGGCGTCCGCGCGATCGCCGTGGGCATGGTCATGATCTTCCACCTGGCCACGAGCCGCGGCTTCGACGTGCTCGGTGGCGGCTGGTTGGGCGTCGATGTGTTCTTCGTGCTCAGCGGCTACCTCATCACGTCGCTGCTGCTGGCCGAACGGCGCCGCCACGGTCGTATCGGCCTCCGCAACTTCTACGTACGCCGATTCCTGCGTCTCGCTCCCCTGTCGGTCGCGCTGGTCCTCGTGTTGTGGCTGATCACCGCCACCGGCCTCGACGAAGCCACCGGACTCGACCTGCATTTCGCGGGCGGCGTGTCGATACTGGCGTACTACTCGAACTGGTGGAACATCGCGCATCCCGACGGGTTGGGGTCGCTCGGCCACGTCTGGTCGTTGTCGATCGAGGAGCAGTTCTATTTCGTGTGGCCCTGGGTGGTGGTCGGTGCGTACGCGCTCGCCCGAACCTCTGCCCGTCGCGTCCTGATCGTGGGCACGGCGGGCGCGGTCGTCGCGATCGGGCTGGTACGGCGGAGTCTCTGGCTTTCGTCGACGGCGCCGGGCGCCTCGGGTGAAGCAATCGTGGACGCCTGGCTCAGTTTCTTCCGCAACTCGCTGCTGCGGGGCGATGGGCTGCTGTTCGGATGTCTGCTGGCGTTGGTCCTCCACGGCGTGACCGTCACACCACGCCTGCGCAACGTGGTCGGCGCCGTCGCCGTGGCCGCGCTCGTCGCGGCCGGGTTCATCGTCGGGTTCACCCATTTCAATCTGTGGAAGCCCTGGGTGCCGTTCATCCCAGCCTGGGGGCTCAGCGCCTTCAACCTGTCGGTCACGCTCGTCGTCGCCTGGCTGGTGGTGGCACCACACTCGCCACTCGCCCGCTTGTTTTCGTTGCGGCCACTGACCTGGGTCGGCCGACGCGCCTATGGGATCTACTTGTTGCATCCGCTGGTTCTCGACGTCGTCGCGACGACCACGTCGCTGCGACGGCTCCCCTTCGAAGCGGTGGTGGTCACCGGCACCTTCGTCATCGCCGGGTTGTCGTTCAGGTATTTCGAGTCGCCGTTCCTCAGGTTGAAGGAACGCTTCTCGTCTCGTTGACGGTGGGCTGCCGATACGCTCCTGCCACCCGATCGACAACAGGGTCGATGACCCCGCTTGCAAGGAGACACCAATGGACCCCCGCGGAGCGCGCGTACTCGTCACCGGAGCAACCGGAGGTCTCGGCCACGCGATCGCGGCGTCACTCGCAACGCTGGGCGCCGAACTCGTACTCACCGGACGCAAGGCCGACGTGCTCGAGGAACTCGCGCAACGGCTGGACGCCGAAGCGATCGTCGCGGACCTGTGTGACCGATGCGATCTGGAACGGGTCGCCGATGCAGCACGGGGTTGCGACATCCTCGTCGCCAACGCCGGGATCGGCCGCGACTCGACGGTCGACGCCGTCACCACCGAAGACATCGACACCCAGATCGACGTGAACCTGCGCGCCCCGGTGATCCTGGCGACCGCGTTCGCCCAGACGCATCTCGCTGCCGGGACGTCCGGGCAGATCGTGATGATCGGGTCACTGTCGGGGTTGGCTGCGAGCCCGGAGACCCGCCTGTACAACGCCACCAAGTTCGGTCTGCGCGGCTACACCCTGGCGCTGCGTCAGGACCTCGCCGACCGCGGCATCGGGGTGACCCATGTGGCTCCCGGCTTCATCCGTGACGCCGGCATGTTCCACAACGGCGGCATCGAATTGCCCAAGGGCACCCGCACCAAGACGCCGGGAGACGTGGCGGCCGGGGTGCTGCGGGCGATCCGGGACAACCCGGCCGAGGTGTTCGTGTCGCCACTCGAGTTGCGCCTGGGAGCCACGCTGGCCACGGTCGCCCCGGCGCTGAGCGCCCGAGTGCAGAAGCGACTCGACGCTGCCGGTCGACAGCGAGACGACTGAACGACCCAGCGGCTGCGACGCGACCGACAAGTCGTCACATCGATGGGATTCTCACCACGTCGTCGCGGATGCGTCGGTTCTGTCCGGCCCGATCAGGCGAGCGCGACGCCACCGGGTTGGTCGAGACCGATCCCGAGGTTGGTCTTCGTGCCATCCGGCGCGACCCGTATGACCAGGTTGTCCCCTTCGTCACAGAGATAGACGTTGCCGGCTTCATCCACCGCCGCGCACGTCGGAGCGCTGAATCCCCCGGCGATGACGGTCTTGGCGCCGCCGCTGTCGATCTTGACCAGGTCTTGGCCCTGCCACTCGACAACGTAGGTGTTGCCGGTG